>NZ_JACJRC010000007.1 GCF_014697025.1 Alkalinema sp. FACHB-956
ACAATGAGTTTGATTAACTGAAGCATTGGTTAGATCGATCTCTTTTGATCTATGAGCTAGCTGAGCTCACGTTACACTTAGAGCTTAACTTTCATTAGATCTTGTCCAAACACTTGGGTCCACCGCAAGGTTTGAAAGGCCACGTAACTGAGGAGATCCTCCCGCCGCTGCACATCGAGTTTCTTATAGATTTGATCGCGTTGAATATTTCGCTTTGCATCCCATTTCTTGAGGAGGATCCGAACCCCTTCTTCGTAGAGGTCTGCCCGTCGGCTCGGAAAGTCGCCTTATTCCCCAAACACTAAGCACAGCAGGGTTAAGAGGAGCGGACTACTCGCCAGTTCCCAAATAGGTTCGCTCTCCTCTAGTCGTTGAATAAATCGAGTCGCTTTGGGGAGATCCTCCTTGGCTCGGAACCAGTTTTCAACAAAGGTGGTGATTTGGTCATGGTCAAAATCGGCGATTTCGACTTCTGTAAAGCGTTCAAAAGTGTACTCCTTTTCCTGCACTTCATCGAGCCCATCCAAGAGCACTAATGCGCGTCCCATGGCCAGGAGTTTTTCCACGTATGGCCAGATATTTGAGAAAGGTGGTTTTGCCTGCACCGGGTTTGCCGAGAACGATTAGCCCTCGCATCATGCCACAGTAATCCTGAATCAGCGGATGGATTGCGTCACGGAGTTGCTGAACCAGTAGATCTATGGTTTAAATTGATAGTTTTACTGTTACTTAAACTTATTGGTTGAATTATTTGCACTGTTGGTTTAACCGTTAGTTTTAACGTTGTTTACATACTGTCAGGTGGTTGTGTATTGCTAGATGGTTGCATGTTGCTAGATGGTTACATATTGCTAGATCCATATTGTTCGCCCCATACCATGTCCGATGACCTTCGTTGTCTTTTTGGGAAAGTCTTTGCTATCGAAGAGTTGGTATAGGGCTATGTTGGATCTAGGAATTTTTGACCTGTGCGCCGTGGCTGCGGGGATCGTCCTGAGTCGATTTTGTAGCCGCAGCGGGTGGTTTATAGTCACTAGTCTGACCAATGCCAGCTTGCAGGTAGGGCAGCGGCTGACCTTCTGATAATGCGACGAGGTTAGCTTCCATCACACCCTTGGGTTGCTCGCCGATCGCCTCAGCAACGGCATCCCCTTGATCACTGAGGTAAACAAAATGGGGAATGCCATCGACTTTATAGTGAACGATTTCCGGCAGCCACTTGTCGTTATCTACGTTCAGCATGACAAAGTTGACGCGATCGCCGTATTCCGTTTTTAATGCTTGCAAATCCCCGGCCATGGCCTGACAACTTGTGCACCAATTGGCATAGAATTCCACCAGCGTTGGTTTGTGATTACTCAAGGCAACTTCGTAGGAAATTGCGGTTTTGGCCATGCCATCGAGGGAAGCTGGGGTGGTATTCGATCGTAATCCCAGAGCGACCAGGGTCGAGAGGACGATCGCTACGATCGCAACTATAATATTGCGTAGTTTGCTCCCGGTGTTGGTTTCAGAGGGTGTACTAGTCATAATCCTTCCAGAGTTTGCGCTAAGCCTTTCCATTGCCCAGTTTAGCTGACGACGGAAAGCATCGCCCGGTTTATCCCAAAATGGAGATCGTGGTTGTGGAAGAATCTCGTCGCTCCGGGTTGCCCCAGCGTTTTATTTCTACGTTCTGTTTCTACAATAGAGACAACTGACTCCAGTCAGGTCTGACCCCGCCGACCTATCCAAAACTACTGTGAAAAAACGAGTCACCCTTACGTTCCCTCGTCGTTATGTTCAGATGCCAGTTACCTATCGTCTGGCGAAGGATTTCAACGTTGCCGCTAATATTATTCGGGCGCAGGTGGCTCCGAACCAGGTGGGCAAGTTGGTCGTGGAGCTATCTGGAGATATTGATGCCCTGGATGCCGCGATCGACTGGATGCGCACACAGGAGATTACCGTTTCCTTTGCGAGCAAGGAAATCACGATCGATGAGGATGCCTGTGTTCACTGTGGTTTGTGTACGGGGGTGTGTCCGACCGAAGCGTTAACGTTAGATTCACAAACCTATTTGTTAACCTTTACGCGATCGCGTTGTATTGTCTGTGAACAATGTATTCCGACCTGTCCCGTTCAAGCAATTTCCACTAACTTCTAATGAGTCTATAACGGGTTACTCGAGTCACGATAAATTATTTTTGAAATTTTCTTTTAATATGGCTTTCAGTGATTTGTATGGATAGATCGCCTACGATTAAAATTGTGTTGTTTTAAATTGTAGAACTGCCATGAAGCACATTGTGATTGGAGTCCTGATTGTGATAGCTAGCTTGGGCTGGGTCGATCGTGCGTTGGCGGAAAGCTTGAGCGATCGGGTGGTAACCTTTCCCCAATGGCAGCACTTGCCCACCGTTCAAGCCCCCGATCGGGAAATTGCCTTTCCCCAGTGGATCGCTGGAACGTGGCATGTCAAAAGTACGCTGGTGGACTTAGCTGCGCCCCTCGCGCCGGACATTGTGACGCCGGGGTTTGAAGGGAACCGGGCGTCGCTCAATCAACCGATCGAATTTGATGTGCGGTTTGTTGAGCAATCAGTGATCAAGACAACCGGCCCAATTCCATCAACGGCAAATCAAATTGTGGTCGATCGGGCCTTTAATGGATTAAATATTGCTCGGGCTTATCTGGGAGATAACTTTGTGAAATCAGTGACGGTCAACCCCAAATCTCCCAATGAACAACGCACGCTGTTACAGGGCGATCGGGACTTAATTTCCCGCATCACGGGCCGCAATACCGAGCAACCCAATTCTGAAGAATTCATTACGACAGAACTCTTTCAGCAAATTTTTCGCGGTAGTTCCTCTCCCTACCTCAATCAAGTGGAAACCACCACAGACTATCGCCTTCAGCCTTCAGCCGCGATCCCAGAGACTCCAACGATCGTGGCGGATCAGTTTACAGCGATTTATCTCTCTCCCCAGGATCCCCAATATTTTCGTGCTCGGGAAACCCCCGTTGCCCTCTATCGCTACCGCCTCGAATTATTCCCAGTGACGGCAAAATAGTCGGGTCGATCGCCACGGCTTCCTCGATTTTCTCTGAGATGGCGCAATGGATGACTTAATGAGTTGCGGTTGGGCAATAAACTTACAGGTGATGCTTGCCCAGCCTGGTTTACCAGCTACCTGACTTTAGTGACATATCGCAATGGTTTCCGTATAGATACGTAAACTTTAATATATTTGGTTGTGGAGAGGGCTTGTCCTTTGCTACTCTCTTGCAATAATAGATTTAAATCAAAGCATCGAATTAATTAGTCACATTCTTAGGTAACCAAATTCGCGAGTTATAGGATGGATTGGGAGAGACGAATGGGCTGATGAGGCTCTGTTCCCAGCCGCATAGCTAGGCTAATGAAGGGTTACTTGATGGCGTTCTAATTGGTGTGGCAGTTGCCACGCAGGGTTGCTTTATCCACTTTTCTAAGGCTCAGACAATTGCGCTATGAATCACTATTGCGAACAGTGGATCGCCGACTGGTGTTTGGAAAATGGCTGGAGTGATTGGTTTCGCGATCGCTCCCGTTATTGGGCCTTTCCGCCGAATGCCGTCATGCCTGTGCCGATTCCCCAGCAGGTCTTACAAGCTATCAAAGCGGAAAAGGGTCTGAGCGCCGATGAACGATTTTGGTGCATCTTGGCAACCAGCGTTTTTGTGGTCTCGTTAGTCCTCAGTTGCGCGATCGCGGCTCCGATCCCCTTGGTGGCGGGGTTCGCCTTTTGCGCGATCGTGGTAGGCAGCTTAGATGACGAAGAGATTTAGCCACACAGCTCCCTCGAAGTAACGGATTCCTCGAATCAAAATCGCGGGATCTCCTCCTGCGCTGAGATCCCTAGAAAGGCACATCATCGTCGTCCTCCGAACTCTCTCCATCCTCAGCCAAGATCTCGGCCACCGTTGGCGTGGTTACTGTTGGCATAACAGGCATCACAGTCGGCATAGGTGCTGATTGCCTAGGATCTTGGCTGATTTGATCCGGAGGCGTCTGAGTTTCTGGCTCCTCTACCTCATCTTCAAGATTGACAACCTGGCCATTGAAAGCTTCGGCCAAACTTTTAGTAGCGCGGCTCAATTCATCTAAGTCATAGCCGGTTCCCGCAGCTGAGGGCAGATCTCCAATGGGCGCGGTTCCGCTGGATGGAGCCGTTCTGTCCGCTGGGACTGGGGCAGAGCTAGGGATGCGGGGGGCTGGAGCTGCTTGGGGGCTGGCTGGCTGCGATCGCGGGGGAGGTGCGATCGCGGGGGCAGACGGGGCTGAAAAGCCTGGAGATCGGGGTTGGCTGGGTGCGCCGGAATCCTGGGGCATCCCTGGGGGGGAAGACATTAATTTGCCATCCACGGCGACCCAAACCAGCTTGACATTGGCTTTACAGGCTTTAGCACAGGCTTTGCCCAGAGCGGGGGATTGTTTTTTGACGATCGCCAGCATGGTTTTGACAACGCCGATCGTAATTTCTTGGCCATCGAATTTCAGCAGTTGGCAGTTGGGCCGAATCATCCCCAAGGCCGGAGCCGAATCAATGTGCCCCAGAATTTGCTGCCACAGCGTTTCTAGATCGGGGTTTGTGAGTGGCTGACTAGCTGACGAATCAGCTGACGAATCTGAGTGTGCAGCCGACTGGTGGGCTGATGGGGCAGGTGCTGGAGAGGGATCGATCGCTGAGACGGCAGGGGGCGGTTCTGGAGTCGGTGTGTTAGGGGGAACTGCTGTGGGAGCCACTGTCGATCGCGGGGGCGTCGGAGCGGCTGTGGGTTGAGGGCTGGGTTTGGGCGCGGTTTTGGCGGAGGGCTGGGGCGCGACCGATCGGACTCCCTGCTGCACCGCAGAGGTTTGGGTCGCAATGCTGGAAGTCGCGATCGCTGAAGGCAACAGGCCCATCAGGGTCACTTCTAGCCAGAGCCGGGGTTGGGTCGTGTTTTTAATTTGGACTTCGGCGCTGCGTAGATGTTGCTGTCCGGCCAGTAACCAGCCAATGTCCACCGATTGTACAAAGGCGGTCATTTCCGCCCAAGTGGGGGGCGTGATGGCCACTAGATCATTGCGCTGGGGGGCCGTTTTGGCGATGAGTAAATCCCGGTAGAAACTGGCTAAATTTTGCAGCACAATTAACGGCTCGCGACCCCGATCCATTAGGCGACGGGTGTGATCGAGCATGGTTTCGGGATCATCCGTCGCGATCGCCTGCACCAACGCCATCAAATCCCGCTCCGGTACCGCCCCCACCAGATCCCAAACTTTTTCGACGGTGACTTCGCCTGCGAGCAAGCTGAGCTGATCCAGCAAACTTTCGGCATCCCGCATCCCGCCCTGGGAAATCTGAGCCACCAGTTGCACCGCATCGGGGGCGATCGCGATCTGCTCCTGTTGGGCAATTTGCCCCAAGTGTTGCACCATCGCTTCCAGGGGAATGCGCCGAAAATCGAAGCGCTGGCACCGGGAAATAATCGTCGGCAAAACCCTTTGGGGATCGGTGGTTGCCAAGACAAAAACGACCCGTTCCGGCGGTTCTTCCAACGTTTTCAGCAACGCATTAAAGGCTGCATTGCTGAGCATATGCACCTCGTCAATGACATAGACCTTATAACGGCAACGCACTGGAGCAAATTGTGCCCGTTCAATCAGTTCACGAATGTTATCAACCCCTGTATTGCTGGCCGCGTCGATTTCGATCACATCTAAGGCAGACCCTTGCGTGATTTCGCGACAGGTTTCACATTGGCCGCAGGGGTGGGGCGTCGGTTCTGAGCCTGCAATGCAGTTGAGGGACTTGGCCAAAATGCGCGCACTGGAGGTTTTTCCGGTTCCCCGTGCGCCCGTGAACAGGTAGGCCGGAGCAATGCGTTTTTGGGTCAGGGCGTTGCTGAGGGTGGTCGCGATCGCTTCCTGTCCCACCAATTGCGCAAAGGTTTGAGGGCGATATTTATGGTGCAGAGGAATGTAGGACATAGGGACGATCGCGACTCAAGTCAGGGTGAACCGGGATCTATTGTAAGCCCCATTTCCCCTTTCCCTGGAATTAGGACAAAAGTTCTTGAAACAGCTTCTGGTAGCGCTGGGCTTGCTGGGTCAGGGCGAAGGATTTTTCAGCATGGGCACGGGCTTGGGGCCGCAACGGTTGATCGGTCATCAGCACCCAACGAATCCCCTGGGCTAAGTCCTGGACGCGATAGGGTTGGGCCAGATATCCCGTTTCACCGGGAATAATCATATCCGGCATCCCACCAATTTTGAAAGCCACGCAGGGGGTACCACAGGCGAGGGCTTCTAAGACCGTATTGGGCAAATTATCTTCCAGGGACGGTGCGACAAACACGTCCGCTGCGGCATAGGCCAGGGAGAGGGAAATTTCATCGCCCAAGGTGCCTAAGTAGTGGGTGGGAAAGCCCAAATCCGGCGGAACTTCGGGCCGTGATGCACCAAAAATCACCAGTTCAGGCCGTTGGGGCCACGATTGTTGGCTCAAACTTTGCAACGCAGCTTGCAATACATGGAACCCTTTACGTCGATCGCGGGTCGCATCCGCCGCACCAAAGAGAATTAATGGTACATCCAACGGTAAATTCAAGATTTGGCGAACGAGGGCGCGATCATCAACGCGATCGTAGGGGCGATACCGTTGTAAATCGAGGCCATAGGGAATCACGGTAATGCGGGAATTCTTAAGCAAAGAACTTTGGGCAGCGCATTGGGCTAACCAGCGGCTGGGCGTCACGACCGTTAGATTGAGTCGTTGCCAAGCCCGCTGCTTCCGCTGCCAAATCCAATGGGAGAGATCTCGTTTTTTGGAGCTACTAAGCTTTGGGCAAGCACCACAGGTCTGCTCGTAGCGATCGCAGCCATCGCTGTAGTGACAACCGCCGGTGAAGGCCCACATATCGTGCATCGTCCAGACGATCGGTAGCCGGAGTTTACGCAACGTTTCCAGCCGCAGGAAGCCACTGCCCACCCAATGGAGATTGACAATATCCGGTTGAAGGGCGGTAATTTGCTGGTTGAGAGGTTCCGGTAACCAAGCGGGGGAATAGCGATCGATCTGCCGTTGCCGGTAGAACCCTAGGGGCAAGCCATCAATCCCAGGCCGCAGGAAGGCAATAGTTTTCTGCACTTTGCTGCGGGGGGCAATCACGGTTCGATCGTCACTGGCTTTGTTTTGTACCAGCATTTGGGAGGCTAAGCCGATTTCCTGCAAACCCTGGTGTAAGCGATAGGCCGCCCGTGCTGCGCCTCCGGTGATGTCGTACGTGCTGAGCAAGAGCGGTTTCATGGTTTGACCGCCTCCATAAACAATGAATCGGGTTTGCGGATCTGTCCTTGCAGAATGTCTAGCCCAAAGTCATTAAAGTTAGGAATCCGACTTTCCGTTGCCTGACAGACCTGAATTTCTATAAATCCCGTTTGGCTGAGTAATTGCTGAAGGGAAAAGCGATCGTACATCCAGCGGTGAAGTTCTCCGGAATTACGAAAGAGACCTTCCTGGAAACCTTTCTGAGCCTGCTTTCCGGCAATGAGTAAGACGAACAATTCAGCAATTTTGATCCGAATTTTTTGAAGATACCAAGCAGGTCGTTTAGATTTAATTTTTTGCCATCGAGTTAGTTGTTTTGCTTGATAATAGTTATCGATTTCTGCGCCCATGCGCGATCGCACAAAGTCTAGGGTTAAGTCTGCATTGGGAGCATTGAGTCGATCGAGATACTGTCCCATCTCTCCCCCGCCATGGGTCCGGGTCATTTGGTCTAATAGTTCCAAAAGCATCCAATCATACTGCGCGATCGCTTGAGAATCACCAGATAGAGATTGTTCTAACGTTGCTAAGTATAACCGTGCAATCTGTTCTAAATCCGGTACTATGACTCTCAAAATTCCACCGGGTTTCAGTACTCGAAAGGCTTCAGCAATTAAAAAACTTGCTTGGGCTGGCTGCAAATGTTCCAAAACGTGGGAGCTGTAGCACACGTCACAGGTTCGATCGGCAAAGGGCAAGCCGCGCCGAATATCAAACGATCGAACGGCTGACGAACTGGGGACTAAGTCGAGATTAATCCAATCTGGGTGTAAAGTTTGGCCGCAGCCAATATTAATCAGTTTCATAGAACCAGGGGAATTCTCAAATATGTCAATCTAACTTCCCCGTCTTTTTCAGGGGGAATCGGATTGATAGCATTGATTAGTCAATGGCGGTTAGCGAGTTTTGCAGGAAACACCGATCGAATCTTTCTAGTAACCCGCGCAGTATAGCCTGATATTTGCTGTTTTGGTCGCCAACCCAATAACAGTACTAATTCCTCCGGTGTTTTCTGATAGTTAGAACCCACGGTTTGCCTGCCCCAAGCTTCATGGGAGGTCGCCTCCATCGGTGAGACAAAAAACTGAGGAAAGCGTTGGCGGATTTGGGTTTCGTGGAAGATTTCTAGATGTTTTTGTAAGAGTTCTGGATATAAGCGATACCAAGGATCATGCTGGAATTCGCTCATCTGGGGGGATGCATATTTGCCATCGATCGACACCCGACAACCAGAATAAGCAGCATAGGCAATGTGAGAACCGATGACATTGGAAGTCACGCAATCAAAGCTACGGAAAATAATATTCATCCGAATTAGTGCATTGCGATCGTCGGTAGTTGCTCCGGTAATCCAAGGAATTTGATAGTGATCTAGAACAGGAATCCAATATCCTTTCTCTATGCAGGAACCATGGATGCAAAATACAATATCTGAAAAATCGGTTTTCCATTGTAAGATATGTTTTACATAGTCTTCCTGATCAACCTGCTGTTCCGTATAGGCAGAGGAATGGGAAGGCATGACCAGTAGGGTGTTAGGCTTGCGATCGACGGCTTGTAAGTTGCCGTAAATGAAGGGTAAACCGGCTGCATAAACCCGCTGAAAGCCGAATTTCTGAAGGATTTGGACTTGGTCTTGGGTGGTCACTAAAACGGTGTCTTGCGGCTGCCCCCAAAAGGTGAGTTCGCGGGGATGGGTAATCGGATCGGTGTAAATCCAACCATGGAGCCAGTGGGCAAAGCTGCGGGGTGGTTTGGGCCGATCGACGGCCTGGGCAATCAAATGGCTAATGCCGTAATAATCCGGTTCGCTGCGGAGCCGAATCCGTTCAATAGGAGGTAATTGTTTTGTTAACCATTCGATCGAAGCCATGATTCACATTCCTTGCCCTACTGCCTAGCCAATTGATACCGCCGTAATTGTGATACCGCCGTAATTGTGAAGCCTCTAAGCTAAGAGTTCTAAGCTAAGAGTTCCCAATTCATCGGCGTTCCAGCCTTGACTGCGCAACGAAGGGATTTGCCTAAAAGCTGATCGTAGTATTTGGGCGGCAGACCTAAACCGGGGCGGATCGATCTCAGGTTTTCCGGCGTTAAGACCGCTCCGGGTTGCAAGTCCTGGGTGATGTAGAGCGATCGACGAAACTGGAGGGACTTGGTTTCTGCTGCGGTGGGGCCGTAGCTGATTTGACCGAGGGCCAGGGCGGCTCGCTCCGTTTCAGTGACGAGTTGTGCCATCTCCTCCGGTTCCATGGAAAAGGCCGCATCGACGCCACCGTCCGATCGTCGCAGGGTGAAATGTTTTTCAATCACCGTCGCGCCCAGGGCCACACTGGCCACAGCCACCCCAATGCCCAGGGTGTGATCCGATAAGCCCACTTGCACGTTAAATAACTCCCGCAGGTGCGGAATCGTGAGCAAATTAGAATTTTCGGGGGTGGCGGGATAGGTGCTGGTACATTTCAGCAAAATTAAATCCTGACAACCCGCCTCCCGCGCCGTTCTGACCGCTTCATCCAATTCCGCGATCGTCGCCATGCCCGTGGACATAATCATCGGTTTTCCGGTTTGGGCGACTTTGCGAATTAATGGTAAATCAATATTTTCAAAGGAGGCAATTTTGTAACAGGGTACAGCAAGCGATTCCAGAAAGTCCACCGCAGTGGCGTCGAAGGGTGAACTGAAGCCAATCATACCCAAGTCGCGACAGCGCTGAAAAATTGGCTCGTGCCATTCCCAAGGGGTGTAGGCTTGCTGGTACAGGTTGTACAGGGAATTGCCCTGCCAGAGGCTGTCGGCGTCGTGAATCCAGAATTCCCCCTCCGCCAGATCCAGGGTCATGGTATCCGCAGTGTAGGTCTGGAGTTTGAGGGCGTGGGCACCGGATTTTGCTGCTGCTTCGACGAGTTCCAAGGCCCGATCGAGGGATTGGTTATGGTTGCCCGAGAGTTCGGCAATAATAAACGGCGCGGTGTGCGATCCGATCGACCGACTTCCAAGGTAAATTCTTTCTAGTGACATTTCAGATTCCATTTGTTCAGAAGGACTTATGAATGGCGTGTTACGGGTTCATAGTTTTTCCTGTGAGCACATATTCTGAGGCTCGCTCCCAACCCAAATTAGCAATCACATCAACTATGGATAAGTGACTGATAAAATGAGCTGTTTTCAATTGTGGATAGGGCTGAGGATTATAATCTTGGAAAATCAATCGAGTTGATGATGCTTCAAAAACCCGGTCTGCAATAAGATACTCTTGAGACCCAATCGGACTTAAATATTCATCACATTGACAAGCTTCACACAGGTTGTAGAGATGCTGTGATCGTTTTCCAGATACTCCAACTTCACTAGCACGGATGATTTTAGGATTTAAATTTAGTTGATTTGCAATCCAGGTAATAATCTGAACATTGAGATCCACCAAAAGTTTAAATGATTCATTGAGAAGAATTTCTGTCAAACCGATCAAACAATCAGCATAGGGAGCTTTGGAATAAGCTTGACTAATTGTTTGAATATGTTTTTTTCGCCATTTTTGTCCATTATCTAATTGAATCGTCGAAATAGATTCAACTCCATACTGAGAATGAACAGGAACGGTAAGCCAGCATTCTTGACCGTTTAATAAGATCCGATTCCGACTTTGCCAGGATCTCCGCTCAAACTGAACATCATCCAAAATGATGAATATATCAGCCTGAGTCATCAAGTTAAAATAACCTGCCCAAGGAAGATAAGTTGGCTGCATAATAACGCATCGCATCATTCTTACCGACGATAGATATAAGTTGTGAACTCAAAGGGGATGATACCTGGTTTCAGTTGGTAGTCATTGCGTAAGACCACGTAGGGAGATAGGTGCTCCTTAGCGAACTTAAAAACGACCTCAGGATATTCATAAAAAAGTCCTTGATCATAGTAGTCAACATAATGACTTAGTAAATTAAATGCCAATCCTTTACGAGCGCGGGAAAAACATTCTGTGAGAGTGGACTGGTAAAATAGACGGTTATTTTCAACCAAATTGTTGAAAACGCCACTAATCAGAACATAATCAAATTTCTCTGAGGGGGTAATTTCATCCATCTGACAAAAACGAAACTCAGGATATTTTTTCTGGCCACACTGAAGTACTTCAGACACAATATCCACACCAGTATAATTAACGGAAATCTCTCTGGATTTTAAATAGTTTGCTAGATGTCCTGTCCCACAGCCAAAATCTAGAATGCTTTGGTCATGGAGGTCAGCAATTTCTGTAAGAATTGCAAAACGATTTTCTTGAGTCTCTCGATCGCGCCATTGGGATGCTTCTGGTGAATCTCCATACTGGAGAAAAAGGTTGCGATAGTGTTCTACTAGATTCATACTACCTCAATAATGAATTGGATTTTTGAAGTTTATATTTGCTGGTTGAAAATCCACTTGTTAAAGTTTACTTTTTCAAGGTGATCAGAAAATCATTGGATTGAAAGGTCTGATTTTGAAATGTTGTGATGTATCTATCTATGTATAAAAAATTAAGATTCAATGGTTTGAAAATTGACTCAACCTCTACTTGAGAGAAGCCATGTAATCCCAGGGTATTGTTCTGCTGAATCCTAAAATCAACCTCGCTAGCAAACAGAAAAAATCCTAGTCCCCCCGATCGAAGAACTCGATAAATTTCCCTAATGCCTTTTTGTACAGTTGCTAATCCAGCAGCTTCAAATACGCTACAACTGATAATTAGATCGAAAAAATCATCCTCGTAATTGAGTTGGTCGAGGCTAGCTACCTGTAAATCTGCCACAAGACTAGCAGACTGCAGCCGCGATCGAGTGTTGGCGACCCCAACCTCAGAGATGTCACAGCCGTAGGCTTGAAATCCCTCCGATGCTAGGAAATGGGTATGGACTCCGCTGCCGCAGCCAAGATCTAGGACGCGGGTCTGAGCACGATCGGCGATCGGAAAATTCCGAAATACGAATTGAATTACTTTTTCATGGGGGTACTTAGGCCCTTTTGACTGATTCCAGGAATTCCAGATATGCTGATGTTCTTTCATTAAACTTTCCATTGAAAACTCTCCAATTTATCTAGTTAGTTGGTGAATCTTTTCGATTACTCGTGTGACTCCTAATCCATCAATAAACTGCTGGCCTTGAATTGACATCGCCCCTAGATGAAGTGGATCACTTAGAAACTGAGTGATTTGCGCTGCTAAGGATGGAACAGTTAAGCCAGAAGCTTCTCCCAAAAAATAGTTAATCCCGTGATTATGCATCGCTTCAGCGACCCGAATTTGTGTAGGATGAGTCGCAATAATCATTGAAGGAACCCCTATGCAGGCTAACTCATATACTGTAAAACCACCTGCACTGATAGCTACATCTGCCCAATCCATTTGTGATGCCATATTAGAGATGTCGTGCAGGCAGGTTATAGTATGTTGAGGAGCTGCATTAATTTGTAATTGAATGTCTTCCCAGTATGGACAACCAATGCCGATAACAACTCTAACTTCTAGCGATTGATTAATAGATTTCAGTGCTTTTATAACAAGAGAAGTCATGTTGCTGGGATCGCTGCCGCCCATAGTAATTAATAGTGTCTGGGCGACATTGCAACGATTTTGTCTGTGATTTTGTCTTTGAGATCGTGTTTGCCAAAACTCCGATCGCAGTAAAAGATAGTCGATTCCCAAGAGTTGGAGACAGTGACTAGGTAACAGCGATTGGTATTGGGCATGGCGATCGTCAGCAAGATTTTGATCTAGTAGTAAGTCACAGTCATGATCACGATCTGCCAAATCATCCAGGACTAAAATCTTTTTGATATAAGGACGAATCAGTTGTTCCCACGATCGACCAATTTGATAGTGATCAACAATCAGCCAGTCAATTTCGCTTGAGTATTGCTGAATTACTGAAATGGTGGCTTGTGCATCGACAGAATGATTCCAGGCTACGCATCCTCCTAGCCGAACTACCTGAAAACCTTGATTTCTGATTTTATGCTCAAGATTTTCCAACAGTGTTTTACAGATAAAAAAGACCTCAGATCCCTGGAATTGTAATGCTGTTGCTAGTGTCAGACAGCGCATAATGTGCCCTGTTCCAATTTCTACAGAAGCGTCTGCACGAATTGCTACTTTCACACCACAGTCTCCATCAACGGCTTTTGTCTAACATGAGCATTAATCGCCACTAATTCTGGCTTTTGCTGAAGTAAATCAATGATGCTATGTAAATTAAATTGAGGCTTGGCTGAATACAAGTGTTCTAAAATGCAGCGAATTAATTCAAAATCTTCTGAAGTATCTACAGTTAATCGATAGGGGGCGAGTAAGCAATCCTGGATAACGGTATAGATATGATATCGAGAGGGCTGTTGGTAGATAAACGGTGTGACATGTTCTCGATGAGTAGGATGGGTTGCTTCTTTATAGGTTCCTTCTAGAACCCGCATTGAAAAAACTTCGACATCCATTCCCCGTGGATAACTCACTTCATCGGTTACAATATAGTCCAAGTTGGGAGCGTTTTGTTGATAAATGGCAATTACTCGATCGATCAGTTCTGGATCAATCAACGGGCAATCTGAAGTCACTCGCACAATGACCTCTGCGGCAAATTGCGTAGCGGCTTCATAGTAGCGGGCTAGGACATCCTCTTCTGAACCACGATATGTGGGGATGGAGAGGCGATCGCACAGATCAACGATCGGCTGATCCGTTTCATTGACCGTCGTCGCAATCACGATCTGATCCGCCAGAGAAACCCGCTGAAGTCGCTCCAGTTGATACTCCAGTAACGGTTTCCCCAGCACTGTTTTCAACACCTTACCGGGCAAGCGGGTTGAAGTCATTCGAGCTTGTACAATGATGACGGTTTTCATTGCAACACCTCGTGTAAGATGCGAATGACCTGATCCTGCATTGCATCCGTTAAGCCTTGGTGCATTGGTAAGCTAATCGCCTCGCGGTAATACTGCTCTGCCTGCGGGAAGTCGCCCCAGTGAAAGCCTAACTGTTGATAATAGGGCTGGGTATGGACGGGAATATAGTGAAGTTGTACGCCAATGCCCCGATCGCGCAATGCTTGGAAGACTTCTCGATGAGACTTTTGCAGATGCTCTAGTTGCAATCGAATCACATAGAGATGATAGCTAGAGTGCGTATCTGGATGTTGATAGGGGAATGTAATTGGTAAATCTTGTAATTGCTGGCTATAACGCTGAGCTAAATACCGCCGCCGATCGAGGAACTGCTCTAAACGCTTCAACTGACTATATCCCAGCGCCGCTTGCAGATCGGTCATGCGGTAGTTAAAGCCTAGTTCCTGCTGTTCGTAATACCAAGCTCCAGGTGCGTCCTGGAGTAACCGATCGGGATCCTGGGTAATGCCATGGGAACGGAGTCGCCGCAACTTTTCTGCTAAATCCGCCCGATTGGTTAAAATCATGCCGCCCTCACCCGTCGTGATCATTTTGACTGGGTGAAAGCTAAAGACCGTCATTTCTGAAAATTGACAGTTGCCGATCGGTTGGCCTTGGTAGCGTCCGCCGAGGGCATGGCTGGCATCTTCAATGATTTGAAACCCATATTGGTCAGCAAGTTCTGCTATCTCTGCCATCGCACAAGCTTGGCCGGAAAAATGCACGGGCACCACCACCTGGGGTAAGCGATCGCCCTTGGCCGCCTGTTCCAATTTTTCCCGTAGTGCGGCAACACTGAGGTTATAGGTGTGCGGATCAATATCCACAAAGTCAACCGTCCCCCCACAATACAATCCACAGTTCGCCGACGCCACAAACGTATTCGGCGAAGTCCACAACCGTTGTCCTGCTTGCAAATCCAAGGCCAAACAAGCGATGTGCAGTGCTGCCGTGGCATTGGAAACCGCGATCGCATACTTCGCGCCGCAGTAATTCGCCACCGCCTGTTCAAACTGCGCGATCGCGGGGCCTTGGGTCAGCCAATCGGAGCGCAGCACCGCAACCACCGCCTCAATGTCCTGCTCGGAAATGCTTTGTCGCCCATAGGGAATGTAAGCACTCACGCTGTGAGAATGTCTAAGAGTTGTGCTGGAGTTAGCCATTGCTCGTTGTTATCTGAACTGTATTGGAATCCTTCCGGCACGGGCCGTCCTGTTTCACCGATCGCATTCACCGAAAAATCGTGAGCGGCACTAAAGCTAATGGCCGGACAAATCACATAGTGATCGGCAAATTCCAAGGTGAGGTGATAGTCATCCGCCGGACACATGACCTCGTGTAGCTTTTCCCCAGGCCGAATCCCCACCACCTTGGTCGGCACCCCCGGCGCGATCGCCTCTGCCAAATCCAAAATTCGCATGGACGGAATCTTCGGGACGAAAATTTCGCCCCCCTGCATCCGTTCAAAGCTCTTGAGCACTAAATCCACCCCTTGGGGCAGGGTGATCCAAAAACGGGTCATGCGGGGATCCGTTACTGGAATCTCTGTCGCACCTTGATGAACCAGCTTTTGAAAAAAAGGAACGACGGAACCCCGCGAACCCACCACATTGCCATAGCGAACCACCGCAAACCGCGTCACCCGATCGCCCGCAATGTTGTTCGCTGCAACAAATAACTTATCCGACGCCAGTTTGGTCGCACCATAGAGATTAATGGGACTAGCAGCCTTGTCAGTGGAGAGGGCAATGACTTTTTTAACGTCATTCTCCAGCGCGGCATCAATCACGTTATTCGCGCCGTTAATATTGGTTTTGATGCATTCCATGGGATTGTATTCCGCTGCGGGCACCTGCTTCAGCGCCGCCGCATGAATCACATAGTCCACCCCCCGCATCGCCAAGCGTAGGCGATCGGCGTCCCGCACATCCCCAATAAAAAAGCGCATCACCGGATCGGGGAATTCCTGTGACATCTCATACTGCTTCAGTTCGTCGCGGGAGTAGACAATCACTTTCTTCGGCTGATAGCGTTCCAACAGCGTTTTGACACACTGTTTCCCAAAGGAACCCGTACCACCGGTGATTAAAATCGTTTGCTGATCAAACACAAGGGACTCCAACAAATTCGGCAAACTAGGGGGCAAGCGCAGGCGTCAATGCACGGGCGACAGCCCAGACCGGAGTCACGATCGTGACTGTCCAAGAGCTTTGCAGCCAATCTCAGCTGCCAATCCCGGTGCAAGGTATCTCTAAGATGCCCCTGCCAATGGCCAAACCCATCATTTTGCTACCGGGTAATTTACGCTAAATGTTAAGATTTTTCCGCCAAAGTGATGAGTTGGCCCCACACCCTACAGGCTGGCCCAACCAGCCCAAAACCCTGTCAATCGCAAAGGCTCATCAAGCAGATGCGACTTACAGGGTTCTTAGGATCAGGGTTCCTAGGGCGAGTGGTTGAAATTAGACTGCGATACTAGGTCGATCGACGCGATCGACCTAGCCCGACGAGATTGATCCCTAGACTGGGTGATAATCGCGAGCATTGGTGCCTTCAAAGGCATCCCGCGTCGAAGCGCGACCGGGATCGAACCCTTCGTTCCGCACTCGGCGGCGCAGGTCGCCCGCATCGGGACTGGATTTCACTGCGTCATCGGGGCTGATCCGACCCAACAACACCAGTTCACACAGCGCTTGGTTCATGACCTGCATACCTTCGGAACCATCGGTTTCCATCAGGCGGAAGGCTTCCGTTTCATCCCCCTTCAGGAGGTAGTCGGCCATGGCTGGGGTATTCACCAGAACTTCGTGGACAGCAGTCCGACGACCGTCCGTGGTGGGCAGCAGTTGCTGGGAAATCACGGAAATTAAGGATTCCAGGATTTGCACCCGCATCGAGGCTTGCTCATCTGGGTTGTAGATGTTGAGCAGACGGTTGAGGGTTCCGATCGCGCTCTTGGTGTGCAGGGTTCCCAGCACCAAGTGCCCCGTTTGAGCCGCCTTCAACGCGGTATCCACCGTAACACGATCGCGCATTTCCCCAATCAGAATCACGTCGGGATCTTCCCGCAACACGGCTCGCAGCGCGTGGGCAAATTCCTTGGTGTGCAGTCCCACTTCCCGTTGGCTGATCAGGCATTTATCAGACTGGTGCACGTACTCAATCGGGTCTTCGATCGTCACAATATGGCGCGTATCTGACTCATTGAGGTGACGGATCATCGCCGCGATCGACGTCGATTTCCCTGACCCCGTTGGCCCGGTTACGAGAATTAATCCTTGGGGTTGGGCAATAAAGTGCTTCAGCACCTGGGGCAGTCCCAAACCATCGATCGTCGGGACATCCAAGGGAATCAACCGGAACACGATCGCGCCTCCGGTCAAGCTATCAAAGCAGTTGACCCGACAACGTAGGAAGCCGGGATAATAAATCGCCGTATCCAGTTCCTGGGTCTCCTCAAAGATTTCTCTTTGCCGAGGATTGAGAATTTCGTTTAAATACTGTTGAAAAATTTCTGGCGTGACTACGGAATATTCCCGCTGCTGCACCATTTGTCCCCGCACGCGGAAGCGGGGCATTTCACCCACCCGGATGTGAATATCTGAAGCGTTTTTGGAATGGGCATCCCGCACCATCTGCTCGATCGTATCCACCGTAGCCGAAGCTTTGACGGTTGCAGGGTCTGGCATGGGAGGGGCTGGCCGAGTGCGCGGAGCCATGGGATTGACAGGAGGCGGGGGCGGCGCAACGGGTTCAGCTTGGGCACGCGGAGGCGGGGGAATGGGGACAGTCCTCGAATATTCCTGTTGGTTTTGCTTGTCCGGAGAGTTAAATTGATTCATAGAAAGCCTATTCCAGTAATACGCCCCTAACCTCAGTGACTAAGAGACTGGTTGGATAGAAACCCAATTCAAATCCTGCTTACAAGGAAATCTTGACTGGGCATTTGCATAGAAACAAAGATAACCAATGGGTATGACGGTTAAGTTCGGGTACAACCGACGACTAGGCTGAACCCACGGCGATACCTAAGCGACAAAACCTAGGCTGCAAAACTTAAGGTGTAAAGCTTAAGGTGTAAAACTTCAACCGTCACGGTTCCCTATATATTAACGGCTTCCTAAAAATGTACCTAAAAATTCCTGCGATCGCGGAGGATGGATGGGGATTCTTCATGTTTGATGAGTCTAATTGAGCTCAAATTTCTTTCAGGTTAATGATTTCATTAAAATTTTGGGCTCTTTAAAACCAAGACATTTTAGGAGGTGGAATTTCTGCTTTTTTTGGGATGTCTCCAGTCGCATCTATCGCAATCTAGACATTACATGTTGAATTTGAGAGTTGAGTTTGCGAATAGGTTGTTGCCATCTGCATTAAATGTTGCAGTTTGTGAATTTTTGTAATTTTTCTGTTTATCCACCTGCCAACCAAAACCTATGTATCTGGGTCAGCAATGGTTCGATCGTCTAGAACGTCGTTGGGCAAAGCCCGCCTATAGTGGGGGTTTACTCGGCTGTCTTGCGATTTTCTTTTTTATCGCTGCAACAAATACGCTTTCCGGCTGGCTGTATGTGATGAGTGGCGTACTGTTTGCGCTATTAGGATTGGCAGTGCGGCTGGTTATGCAGAATGTGCAAGGAATTCGGGTCGATCGCCATGCCATGGAACCCGTGACCGCAGGGGAACCCTTGCAGATCCGCCTAGAGGTTTGTAATACGACGCGCCGACCTAAGACGTTAATTAAGGTGGAAGACCGCATTCCCCCCGCATTAGGTCAGATCCAAGCACAGGTTCTGGAAACCTTAGCCCCCCGATCGAGCCAGACCCTGACCTACGAGCAGCCCACAAGCCAACGGGGAATCTATCGCTGGCAGGCTGTGGATCTCCTGACGGGTGCTCCCTTGGGGTTGTTCTGGGCAAGGCGACCCCAACCCTGCCCCACGATGGCGATCGTGCATCCGATGGTGCTGTCCCTACAACGCTGTCCGATGATCGATCAACTGGGGCGTGACATGAGCCTTCAGTTTAATAGCGATCGACGGATCCAATCTGCCAACGAAGGTGTGACGCGATCGCTGCGGCCCTACCGTTGGGGGGATCCCATTCGGCTGATCCACTGGCGTACTAGTGCCCGCTATGGCGAACTACGGGTGCGGGAGTTAGAGCTATTTACCGCTGGGCAGGAAGTGGTGATTTGTTTGGACAGTGCTCGATCGTGGTCTCCCGAAGACTTTGAGCAAGCGGTGGTGGCTGCGGCTTCGCTCTATTTCTACGGGCAACGGCAACAATTGCGGATGTCTCTGTGGACCGCAGGCACGGGGCTAGTCCAGGGCGATCGGGCGGTTCTGGATACCCTAGCGGCCACCAATCCCAATGAACTGGTCTACGCGGAAAGTCTGCCGGATTGCCCGATTATCTGGCTAACGCCCAATGGGGAGAGTGTTAGTACCTTACCCCCCAGTAGTCGCTGGATCCTCTGGTCTAGTCAGGCTGCTTCCTCAAGCCAAGTGCCAACTGCTGCCCATCCGGGGCTTTGGGTACAGCCCGATCGGCCGCTGGTTCAACAATTGCAGGCGGAGCTATAGATTTATCGCAAATACAAATAGATTCATTACAAATAGATTCACGGCAGAACCGGGGATGCTCACTCCACCAGCGCTACTCATGCTCCAAAAGCAGTCCTAACTAAACAATCGAGGAACTTCGACGGCGATCTCAGGAAAGGCTAGAGGCGCGATCGTCCCTTGGGTCAGCGTTAGGTCAGTGGCGTACTGCTCTGTTTGGAGATCTCGAAAGACCCGCAGATGAAAATCCTGGAGATTGACCACCCAGTATTCTTGAATGCCCGCTGCTGCGTAAATTTGTTGCTTTTGCCCCAAATCCTTTGCCAGGGTCGACTGGGCATATTCAATTACCCAAAAGATATCCTCAGGATAGGGATAGTGGCTACGATAGACCGAGCCCAACGGTTTGACGATCGCTAAGTCTGGCTGAGGTTCAGACGCATTCGGCAAGGTGACGGGTTTGGCATCTCGAATCTGGGCTCGATCGCCGAGTAACCGCCGGAGATAGTCTGCGGCATCGCTACTAAAGGCTGCATGGGCGGTTCCTTCCGGTGCCATATCAACCAGATCTCCTTGGAGTAATTCCACCGACTGATCATCAAAAACCCCCGCCGCGATCGCGGTGTGATAGCGTTCGATCGACCACTTGTAGAGGCTTCCTGTCATACTGGCGAGGGTTTCACCTAATTTAGGGTTTTACCTAGTTTCTAAATTTGACGCCATCTTCCCAGGCGATCTATCCTGCATCCATTACAACACGAGGCGGTTTTTCCCATGGGGGATGCATTTCCGGCGGAACTGTGGCAAGGGATTGAGGCGTTCAACCAGGGACATTTCTATGCTTGTCACGATATCTTAGAGGCGATCTGGTTTCAGGCGGAAGAAGAGGACAAAAAGTTCTATCAAGGCATCTTGCAGATTGCCGTGGGACTGTACCACTTCGGCAATGGCAACTGGCGTGGTGCAGTCATTTTGATGGGAGAAGGTCTGAGTCGGCTGCAAGGCTATCTACCGGACTATGCCGGGTTGGACTTAGAACAGCTCACCCAGGACGCTGGCGACCTGTTGAGTACCTTGCAAAACCTAGGGGCCGATCGGGTTGGAGATCTGGTGCTGTTGGCTCCAGAGGATGATGCCGCGATCGATCCTGCTACAACGGATAAAACTTTACAAGAAAAGGTCATTCGATCTCGCCCCATCATCCAGAAAGTAGCCCCCCTTGGGGAAGAATGAAGATAGGATCACTCAGCCATATCCATTATCAAAGTCCTCATATAAAGTCCTCATCTGGCACCTTTATCCCGGAGAAACTTTATTCTCAAGCGTCGCGTCTCAGGGAATCAGTGGCTGTGTTAGTATCCCTTTGTACTGAAATTGCTATGCAATCGCTTCCTCACCCGTCGCCATCGCGTCAAACCACCATGCTGTCAAAGCTTCGCTCAATCTCCACTCGTTTTAGCCTACTGCTCCTCCTGCCGATCGCTACATTATCCACAGGAGTCGTGCTGCCTAATGCGATCGCCGCATCCCAAACTGCGCCCGCCAGCAGTGGCCCGCAAAATCCCCAGGCCATGCAGCTCAAAGCGAACGTGACCGAAGCGAATGCCAAAACGGGGGTTGTCGTAGCCCGAGGCAATGTGCAGATTAACTACCCCGCCCGAAAAATTCAAGCCACCGCAGCCCAAGCCGTGTACTTCAGCAAAGAAGGACGGATTGTCCTTAGTGGGGATGTGTATATCCTGCAAGAAGGAAATAGTCTCCGAGGGGAAACGGTGACGTATCTAGTCAATGAAGGACGATTTGTTGCATTACCGGAACAAAATCGCCAAGTCGAAGCCATTTACCTCGTTCCAGAAACCGCCAATGCGGCTCCGGCTCCGGCTCCGGTTCCCGTCAACCCAGCTCCTGTCAAACCTGCAAAAATGCCGTTCCCAACCGCGCCCAAGGCAACTCCAGTGACGCCCGCAACCAAACCGTCTCCTAACTCCTAAAGATGGATGGGTGCATGGGGTAACCCGTGGCGGATTGATGGCTAAACCCATGCCTGAGTCGGCTAGTTGTGCCTATACCCTCTCGTTCAGGGGGGATATGGGGCATAATCAGAGACGTGTGGCGGCCCTTAACAGCACGATCCGTTTAGGAGCGAGACTTGAAGCTAGTACTCGAAAATGTCCATAAGTCCTATGGCGCACGGTCGATCGTCAGCCGTGTTAACTTGTCCGTTGCCCAAGGTGAAGTGGTGGGTCTCCTAGGCCCCAATGGAGCCGGAAAAACGACGACGTTCTACATGGCGACCGGGCTGGAAAAACCGGATGGCGGCAAAGTTCTACTGAACGATGCAGAGATTACTCAGTTACCGATCCACCAGCGAGCTAGGTTAGGCATTGGTTATTTGGCCCAGGAAGCCAGTATCTTTCGTTATCTCACCGTTCAAGAGAATATCCGCCTAGTTCTAGAACAAACCAATGTGGGACGGAACCGGGAGGCTCGCCTCTGGGAACTGATTCAGGAATTTCGGCTGGAGAAAGTGGCGAATACGCTGGGGATCCAGGTGTCCGGGGGAGAACGACGACGCACGGAATTAGCCCGCGCTCTGGCGGCTGGCCCCGATGGCCCTAAATTTCTGCTCTTGGATGAACCGTTTGCTGGGGTAGATCCGATCGCGGTTGCGGAAATTCAAGACATCATTGCTAAACTGCGCGATCGCCATATCGGCATTCTGATCACGGATCACAACGTGCGGGAAACCCTAGAAATTACCGATCGGGCCTACATCATGCGCGATGGGCAAATTTTGGCCTCGGGGAGCGCTGAGGAACTTTATGCCAATCCCTTGGTTCGTCAATATTATCTGGGGGATAACTTTCAGCCGTAGGCGATCGGCCCTGTCGAATATCTATCACCCATCCATCGTCTGCAAGTTGTGTTTTCGCAGTATCCCGTTCCGTTTAAGTCTAGGGGGAACTCACTAGCGTAGTTCTGGCTGGTACCCTATCTAGAATCCCTTTGATCCTCCCTGCCCATCCTGTGTGCCCTATTTGTCCTGACTTGTCCTGCCAACCATGACTGCAACTCCGTCTTTTCGTCCTGCTTTTCCGGGCATTGCTGTCCTCGATCGCTATTTAGCTACCCAGTTGACAATGCCTTTCCTGTTTGGAGTGGGGGCATTTTCTTCGATCGGGGTCTCCGTCGGGACACTCTTTGACCTAATCC
This sequence comes from Alkalinema sp. FACHB-956, assembly GCF_014697025.1. Classification (NCBI taxonomy): domain Bacteria; kingdom Bacillati; phylum Cyanobacteriota; class Cyanophyceae; order Leptolyngbyales; family Leptolyngbyaceae; genus Alkalinema; species Alkalinema sp. FACHB-956. The sequence continues at coordinate 23,036 of NZ_JACJRC010000007.1, forward strand.
GCAAGATGACAACGATGAACCTGCCGTTGGATATCGCGGTGCAGGTGTTCTTTTTGCAGTTGCCCTACTACATTAGTTTGGCGCTGCCCATGTCTACCTTGCTGGCCACGCTTATTCTTTACAGCCGTTTGTCTACGGATAGTGAATTAATTGCGCTGCGCAGTTCGGGGATCAGCCCCTATCGCTTGGTGCTGCCTGCGGTGGCGTTAAGTTTTTTCATTACAGGTATGAGCTTTGCCTTCAGCGAAGCGATCGTGCCAGCGGCGAAGTATCGCGCTACGGTGACCCTGGAACAGGCTCTGAATGAAGATAATCCTAAATTTCAGGAATCGAATATCCTCTCACCCCAATTTGAAGAGGTCAAACAACCGGATGGCAGTAAAGATCGCATCCTGACCCGATTATTCTACGCCAGCAAATTCAATGGCCGGGAAATGCAGGGGCTCACGGTGCTCGACTTTTCCAAAGAGGGCTTAAACCAAATTATTGCAGCCCAGTCGGCAATGTGGGATAACAAGCAGGGAACTTGGGATTTCTTTAATGGGACGGTGTATCTCGTGGCCCCGGATGGCTCCTACCGGAACATCGTTAAGTTCCAGCAGCAGCAATTACAACTGCCTCGCACACCGTTGGATTTAGCCAACCGCAAGAAAGATTGGGAGGAAATGACGGTTACGGAATTGCGGGAAGCGCAGGATCTGTCTGCCCAAAGCGGAGATGATAAACAAGTTCGTAAGTTTGATTTACGAATTCAGCAGAAATTAGCGATCCCGTTTATTTGCTTGGTGTTTGGGTTAGTGGGGGCAACTTTAGGGATGCGGCCTCAGCGGCGATCGGGTAAAGGCGCTAGCTTCGCGATCAGTGTCCTAATTATTTTTGGCTACTATATTCTGCTGTTTCTCTGCGACGCCATGGGAAATTTGGAAATCTTAGCCCCTGTGGTCGCAGCTTGGTTACCGAATCTGATTGGTCTGAGCATTGGCGGCTTTCTGCTAACTCGCACTGCAAAATAACATTATCAGGTAGCACTTTTCTGAATCTTGTTGCTGAATTCCACTGATTGTAATTTCTGGATTGTTTCAATGAAGTTACATCATTCACCAAGACATTCTCTAGGATGTCATTAATGTACTAACTATCCCATTGTTTAATTTGAATGGTTCTCACAAATCGCTTGAATGATTGAACGATCCCTTGACTACATTTGACTTGTCTCTCCGTGCAATGGGCCAAGCTTGGGCGAAGGGCACGATGGCAAATGTTGCGGTGATTCAGCATTGGGGGTGGAAGTTGGAGACTGGTATGTTGTTTGATGCATCGCTGGCGGGCAAGCTAAGATCAAACTAACCGGGCTGCCGGAGTTCGTTATCCTAGCTTCTCCTATGCGTTCACCCCAATCTCCCAAAACAGTACGGTACTGGCAAGCTCGGCTACGATCGCTACGAGATCCACGGGTTTGGGGGACAGCGATCGCCGTAGGACTCGCAGCCACCTTTGGTTGGATAGCGTGGCAAAATCCAGAAACCCTGGAATTCTCCCAATCCCCTCGTTCCGAGACTGATTCAGAACAACCGATGACGGATGCTGGAGAAACGGAAGACTTAGCGATCGGGGCAGATATTGATAACTTGTCGGTCTTGTTCAATCAAGTGAACAATCCCAACGCCCCAACCCTCAACCTTCTCCAGCCCCCCAAAAAAGCCGCAAACGCTCCTCAACCCAGCAGCGATTCCGAAATCTCCTCTACCCTCTCGCTCCTTGCAGCCGTCTCCCCTCCCCCCAAGAATCCTAGTCAAGCGGAACTGAATATGAGTCAGTTAGCGCTGTTGGGAAGTTTACCCGGCGATCGAACTCGCCCTGCTGCTCGGGATGGGTTAACAGGGCGGCCCGTGCTGGATATGTCGATCGTGCCTGGGCAGAATTCTTTTGCGCCCCTGGGTTCTCTGATCGTGCCCAGCTCCGGCAATCCGCCCCAAAATGTGTTGGCCGATGCCCTGTCTCGCTACACCAATTCCCCCAATCAGGGTTCACCCTCGGCTCCCGCTTCGGCTAGTTTTTACAATCCCAGCAATCCGTCCTTTGCAGGCAATGCTATCACCAACCCGCCGATCGAAGGGATCCGTCCTTTTTCAGGCACTGCTTTGCCAACGAACTCCCCCCTTCAAGGCACTACGGGGATACCAGCCACTCCCTATCCTGCCAATGCCTATACTCAAGTGCTCCAACAGGCCCCAGCTACAGGACTTGATCCCCGATCGCCTGCCTTTGGGGTGCCCGGTATTCCCACAGGAGCAGTTCCTAATTCTGCGATCGAGACGGGCGCTGGCATCGGCAGCCCCTCCTCTGGAAGCAATCCTACGGGGATCAATCCTGGTGGGATGAATCAAACCGTTCTGCCGGGTGTTGCTGGAGCCACCAGTAATCAACCCCAGTTTGGTGGCATTCCCCCAACGGAGTCATTTACAACGCCTCGCATGACTCCGGGGCGCTACATCGGCGGTGGGCGCATTAATACCTTTTCCAATCCTTAGCCTGCTGATTCGAATTCCTCCCCCGCTCCCTGCAAGGGTGGGATGGGGCATTAGAGAGACCTTTAGAGAGCGCTTCTGTTCGGATTCTCTCGGCCTCGTTCTGGGGAGCCACAGCTCAGGCGCAAGGCTGCTGCCACGTTCGATGGGGACAGCAGCAATTTGCCATGCGTGATCTCTCACCCTCGTCGAACAACTTGGCCAAATGACTCGGCAAAACTTAATGAGCATTTCTACCGAGTTGGGGATATTATGAAAATGTGTTACAAATTGTAAAGAGTCAATTCAGATCTCACAGTCAATTTAGACCTCTGAGTCACCCGGAGTTTAGCCTTTAGATTAGATCTTTCAAAAAGCATGTTTAACTCACCCCTTCCTTCTGATCCAGATTTGCTGAAAAGCCTTTTGGAACCTCTTTTGGAGGATTTTCAGTACTGGTTTGGCCGATCGCAGGCACTCCTAGAAAACGAGCGCATTACTTTCCTTGAAGAATCCCAGCAGGCCAATCTGTTAGAGCGGGTTCTGACAGCCCAGAAAGAAGTCACCACCACCCAAACCCTCCTGAACGCAACCGATGGGAAGGTTGGTGTTGAGACGGATGTGTTGATGAATTGGCATCGCTTAGTCCATGAATGTTGGGGGGTCAGCATGAAGCATCGATCGAACCAAGTTCAGTAAGGACGCCAAGCTCGCTGGGAAATCGATCCGAACTCATTTGAGAAAGGATTTAAGGTTTGCCAGAAATCTGAGACACTATAATTTAATGAATTGACCAGGGATCCCCCCACGAGCAAGGCTTGAACCTTCGTGGTGATCTCAACAGTTGGCTGGGGGAAAGCGTTATGTGGCTCCACATTCTGTATATTATTGCCTTCACGATTGTTGCCTTCCTAGCGGTGGGAAATCTCATTCGCAGTATGTTGACCCTTGGGTTAGAGTCGCAGCGCGAGCTCACGAATATCATTAACGGATCGGGAAACAACCCCGCCGCCGCCGGGACTGTCAGACGGCAACCTATGCCCACCCATCCAGAAATGTTGGATGCTGATGGCAAAGTGATTAATGAACCGCTCCTAGTTATGCGATCGATGAGCGTTGAAGATGCCCGCGAACAACTGGATGCGATTTACCGATCTTCTCCAGGCGGGGAATCCAGCAATCCCAGTGATGAGGACAGTTGATAGGATTGAGGCAGCTGATTGACCCCCTGCTGTCCCATGACTGACCCCACATCCGACTCCCCCCTATCTGAATCTTCTCAAGAAGTGACTGTTCAGGACGCGAACAGTCAGGAGGCGAGCGCCCAAGATCCTAATACCCCAAAGCCGCCGGTTAAGTTGCCCCTTGATGGTTCCTTGGGTAAGTTTCCGTTGAATAGGCTAGTTCCAGATAAGCACTCTCTTCAGCAAATTAGTGAGACTTGGCAGCAATGGACCCAGGGATCTAGCCAATGGGTCAGCCAATGGATTAAAGAGTTGCCCACGCCCCAGGTTGTTGACCAAGTTGCGGGCTGGTTTCGGGTAGATGATGCAAAATTGCAGGATATTCTTCACAGGATCCGCAAAGATTTACCGACTACGCAAGCCATCTTAATCGGGAAACCCCAAGCGGGCAAAAGCTCGATCGTTCGCGGTCTGACGGGGGTTTCTGCGGAAATTATTGGCCAGGGGTTCCGTCCCCACACCCAGCACACCCAACGGTACAGCTATCCCACCGATGAGCTCCCGCTACTGCAATTTGTGGATACGGTTGGCTTGGGGGATGGCATTCAGGAAATTGCCGATGTGGTGCGCGATTTGTTGGGTGAACTGTCTCCTCCCGCTAACGCTCAGCCAGGGGCTGTTGCTGCTACCCAGGCAGGCGATTCTCCCCCTTTAGCCGATCGGCTTGAGCCATTAGAAGCCCAGCAGTCTAGGGCTTTGGAAACATCCCCCGCTGCTAAGGTGATTCTCCTAACGGTTCGTGTCGGCGACTTTGCCACCGATGCCCTGAGGCAGATTGTCCAGCAAGTCCGCCAGAAGCACCCAGAAATCCCTTGTCTCTTGGTCGTGACCTGTCTCCACCAACTCTATCCGCCCAGTCTGGAAAACCATCCTGCCTATCCCCCCCCAATAGGCGAGATCGATCGCGCCTTTGCCCAAATTCAACAGGATTTCCAAGGTCTGTTCGATCGGGCGGTGTTGATTGACTTCACCCTAGAAGAAGATGGTTTTGATCCGGTGTTCTATGGTCTGGAAGCGCTGGTAACGACTTTGGCGGAACTGCTGCCGGAAGCGGAGTCACGGGCGATCGCTCAATTGCTGAACGATCGAGAAATGGGCAACCAAGTGGGTAACCTCTACCGAGAAGCCGCTCGCCGCGCCATTCTGCCCTTTGCCATTATGGCGGGTACCCTGGCAGCCGTGCCCCTGCCCCTGGCAACCATGCCGGTGCTGACAGCGGTGCAAATTTCGATGGTGGCCTTCCTGGGACAACTGTATGGCCAGAAACTGACGGTTTCTCAAGCCGGTGGACTGGTCAGCACGATCGCAGGGGGATTCCTGGCTCAAACGATTGGGCGAGAATTGGTCAAGTTGATTCCCGGTTTTGGCAGTGTGATTGCTGCTTCCTGGGCTACGGCCTACACTTGGGCCTTGGGCGAAACGGCCTGTGCCTATTTTGGTGATCTCCTAGGTGGTCGGAAGCCTGACCCAGCCCAAATTCAAGCGGTGATGAAGTCTGCCTTTGCCGAAGCGCAAGATCGCCTCAAAGGAAAAGCGGTGGACCCCATGTCTACAAACGTGGGCGCAATGTCTGCGAACAATGAGTCTGCGAACAATGACTCTACAAATAATGAGTCTGCAAATAATCACAAACTGAGCCATTCACGAAGCGACAAATTCAGCCAATAACCATCGGCAAATAACCATCAGCCGATAACCAATTAGCCAATCACCAATAGTCTTCTGATAGCGTTTTCTCAATAAAATCTTGAGGCTGCTGTATATCAGCATAGTCTCGCTTGGGTTGGCCGATCGGCGCAGAATACCTGACATCCTAGGGACTGATCACAGTGACTGAATGTGTAAGATCACCTGCGTGGGTGAAGTAAAAACTTGACAATATACGTCAGGATGAATTGGTGGAGTAAGATTCTCCGGTATTTAGCCAGATGATCTCTGAATCCTCCGCATTTACGGCATCCTCTTAAATCAGTGCCCTATATCAGTGCTTTTCTATCTGGTTGAGGTTCTATGCGGTTTGCTCCCTTCCAATTTTGGCAATGGCTATCCTCAGGAGGTTGGTTTGGACAACAGCCTGATCGATCGACCCATTTGGAAATGGCTCAAACCATGGTGGGTCTTGGCAGTTGGCAAATTAAGAATTTGGGTTCTTCCCAGGAAACCTTAGATTGGTCTAACCCGTTATATGGTCTGTTGGGATTGGTTCCCGCAGAGGTGGTTCCTAGTCCGGCTCGTTATTTGGCCCATGTTCATCCCGACGATCGCGATCGGGTACGCCAAGCCCACGCAACCTGGCGAACTCCGCAGAACTTAGTAACCCCAAATTTAGTCGCCCAGAACTTAACCCAACATTTAGTCACCCAACATTTAGTCGCCCAAAATAAGTTAGTCGCCCAGAATTTAGAGGCCATAGAGTATCGTCTCCTGAGTCAGGATGGGCGGGAACGATGGGTGAGAGAGCAGGTCTCTGTGGAATGGTCGGAGCAAGGAGATGGGGTCCATCTGACGGGTGTGGTGCAAGACATTACCTCAGAACGGCAACAGGCGGACTATCATCGGTTGATTGCAGAAACTAGCCAGCGAATTCGTCAGTCCCTCCAAGTGGACGAAATTTTGCAAACGGCGGTGGCGGAGGTTCGTCGGCTGTTGGGGGTCGATCGGGTGTTTATTGCCCAAGTGAATTCACAAGGATGTGGTTACATTGCCGCAGAATCTAACGATGCAATGTGGGGTTCGATCGCGACAGAAGAGTTTCCGGTAGAAGTCATTACTGAATTACAAACGGTTTATCAGCAACGGGGAACGATCGTTCACCACAGTCCAGCAGATCAGCCCCAGGCAGGTTTTCTCCATTACTTGTATCAAAAATACGACGTGCAGGCTGGGATCAGTACTCCCATTTCAACCTCTGGAGCCACGATGGGTTTACTGTCAGTTCATCAATGCAGCAGAACTCGCCAGTGGACAGCAAAAGAGCTGCAATTATTAGAAGAATTAGCGGCTCAAGTTGGCATTGCGCTACACCAGGGCTATCTCTATCGCCAGGTTCAAGAAACGGCGATCGTCTTAGAGCAACAGGTGCAGGAACGCACACAGCAATTGAAACAACAAATGTTATCTTTGCAGATTCTGAATCAGCAACAGGAACGATTAATTCATGCCATTAGCCATGATCTACAAACACCAATATTAGGTATGGTGATGGTTTTACAACGTTTGGCGAAACATCCTGAGAAACCACTATCGCGCACGATGTTGGATCTAATGCTAGACAGTAGCCAACGGCAACTCAGTTTGCTCAAGTCATTGCAAGAGGAGGCAGCGGCTAGTTCACCGATGCTCAAGCTCGATCGCAAACCCACTCAAATGATGAATGTAATCGATCGCGCCCTGAACGACCTGCAACCACTTTTGGCCAATAGCAACACCCAGGTCATCACGCAGTTTGAGGATGGTCTTCCTGTGGTTGCAATGGATGCCAGTCATATTCACCAAGTTTTGGAACATCTAGTGACGAATGCAGTCCAGCACAATTTGCCCGGGACTCAGATCACGATCGAAGTTGGCATGGATGATGGCAGAAGCTCAATGATGTCGCAAAATAACCGACGTTACAGCAGCGATCGTGAAGCCCCTGGGAGCAGATACCCCTGGCAGCATTCCCCTTGCTTATACTGCCGAGTGCAGGATAGTGGGCGCGGTTTGCAACCTGAACAAATTGCTCTGATGTTCCATCGGCCCTACCTCCGCAGTACTCACAATCCCCACATCACGGGGCTAGGATTGGGCTTGTATCTCTGTCACCAGACCATTAAGGCCCATGGTGGAGAAATTGGCGTGACTAGCCAAGCAGGCCAGGGAACGACCGTTTGGTTTACGGTGCCCATTCCGACTTGTGTGACTTCGGCGATCGATCTTGCGAGTTGAATCCTGTTAAATGGAGCAGGCGACAGAGCAGGATTGGCTAAGCATCCAAGCATCCTTACTGAGTACACATCAGACTGGGTACACATCAGAAGACTGGTCACACATCAGAGTGTGAGTGCAAAGAGAACAGCAGCGGCTAGGGATGAGATCGTTCGTACATGATTCCAAAATGTCCAATCCGTCAGATATTTTGCCCAAAATATAGCGCCTTCTGGACTCTCAGGTTTCACTTTGGCCAATGAATCGTTTAAGGGAACATTACAGGCGATCGTGACTCCTAGACTGCCGAGTAAATATAAAGCACTCCCGAGCAGCAGGTAGGTGGAATCTGAATAAGGCCACTTGAGAAACACACCGATCGTCAGTAAGAGACAAACTACTGCGGTGCCGAAGAGGGCAAGCATAAATAGGGGGGTGATGGCAGTTATATTAATCGATTGCATGGCTGCAATTCCTTGAGAGGGCTGAAGCCGAGCTAGAGCAGGCATGACAAAGGTTGAAAATGCGAAGAAGACGCCAGCTACTAAGCCACAGCCCAAGGTTGCCAGTAGCCTTAAGACAAACCATGCCGAATAAGTTGGTGACATATTTCTTGGCTAGAAGTTTTTGCTAGAAGTTTTTGCTAGAAGTTCTCTGTGAAACGTAACATTTGGCAGGCTGTGATCTTACAGACACGAAATTAATTGGGTTTACCCAAGATTTTGGGCCAGGGTGTTACGGCTGACAGAGGGCTTGGGCGTGGTGGCGAATGTGATCCTCCACGAAGGTTGCAATGAAATAGTAACTGTGGTCATACCCCGCCTGCATTCGCAGAATAATTTCTTGGCCCGAAGCTTCGCAGGCAGTTGTAAACGTTTGGGGCATGAGTTGGTTTGCCAAAAACTGATCCGCGATGCCTTGATCGATCAAAATCGGGTGATCTAATTGCACTGTCTGAACCAATTTCGTAGCATCATACTGACTCCAGAGTGCTCGATCGTCGCCCAAATAGAGGCTAAATGCCTTCTGCCCCCAGGGACATTGCATCGGTGCCACGATCGGCGCAAAGGCGGAGACCGATTGATACTGCAATGGATTGCGCAACGCACACACCAATGCGCCATGGCCGCCCATGGAATGGCCAAAAATGCCACTCCGATTCGCCTGTACCGGAAAATGTTGCGCAATCAGTTGAGGCAATTCTGCGGTGACGTAGCTATACATGCGGTAGTGCGATCGCCAAGGTTCCACGATCGCATCGACATAAAAGCCTGCCCCGGTACCAAACTCCCAATCATCATCTTCCCCCGGCAAATTGAGCCCCCGAGGACTGGTATCAGGAGCCACCAGAATTAAACCGTACTCTGCGGCGTAGCGTTGGGCTCCAGCTTTCACCATGAAATTTTCTTCCGTGCAGGTCAAGCCAGAGAGAAAATACAGCACCGGAACCGCTCGTTCCTTAGCTTGCGGTGGCACATAGACGGAGAAACGCATCTCACAATCGCAAACCATCGATCGATGGCTATAAAATGCGACCGTTCCACCAAAGCAAGAAGATTGAGACCGCTGTACGATCGCCTCTGACATACTGACCTCACCAGCAAACGAAATCGATTTATAGGTAAATGGGAAACACTTAAAACGTAATTACAGTGCGGATACCATCTCCTTGTTTCATGATGGTAAAGGCATCGTTAATCTGATCGATCGGTATCACCTGCGTAATCAAATCATCAATATTGATCTTGCCATCCATGTACCAATCCACGATCGTGGGCACATCTGTCCGTCCCCTCGCGCCCCCAAAGGCACTGCCTTTCCACGTCCGTCCGGTCACTAATTGGAAGGGCCGCGTACTAATTTCTTCCCCTGCACCGGCTACCCCAATAATCACACTCACTCCCCAGCCTTTGTGACAGCATTCCAACGCTTGCCGCATCACATTGATATTGCCAATACATTCAAAGCTGTAATCCGCCCCACCCTTGGTCAATTCCACTAAGTAGGCCACGACATCCCCCTCGACTTCCTGGGGATTGACAAAATGGGTCATGCCTAATGTTTCAGCCAACGCCCGCTTGCTCGGGTTAATATCTACGCCCACAATCATGTTTGCGCCAACCATTTTTGCGCCTTGGATGACATTTAAGCCAATGCCGCCTAAACCAAAGACCACCACATTCGATCCCGGTTCCACCTTGGCGGTATTCACAACGGCACCAATCCCCGTCGTCACACCACAGCCAATGTAGCAAACCTTATCAAACGGAGCATCCGATCGAATTTTTGCCAGGGCAATTTCCGGCACCACAGTGTAGTTAGCAAAGGTGGATGTGCCCATATAGTGATGAATCATTTGGCCATCGATCGAAAACCGGCTGGAGCCATCGGGCATGAGGCCGCGCCCCTGGGTGACGCGAATGGATTGGCATAAATTCGTTTTGGGATTGAGGCAATATTCACACTCACGACACTCGGGAATATAGAGCGGAATCACATGATCCCCCGGTTTGAGGGACTTCACCCCTTTCCCCACTTCGACAACCACCCCTGCCCCTTCATGGCCCAGAATGGCAGGAAATAAACCCTCTGGATCCCGACCCGATAACGTGTATGCATCGGTATGGCACACGCCCGTTGCCTTAATTTCAACCAGAACTTCACCATCTCTAGGAGGGGCAAGCTGTACTGTTTCAATGCTCAAGGGCTTCCCAGCTTCAAAGGCAACTGCCGCTTTAACATCCATTCCTGACTTCTCCCGTAGCGTAAAACCTGGTGAAATACCGATGTTCTAATCTTGACACTATCTCCCAAACATTCCAATGGAGTTACATAATGTTCCGTTACATTTGATTGCCAACAGCAACGCTGAATTACCAACAGCAATGCTTGATTGCCAGCAGTCATACTATCCCAGAAGCTGCGTAGTCATCTGCATCAAAAATCTGCAAAAAAAAGATGACAGGTAATGCCCCATCATCTCGCTTTTACCGTTTATTTCTTTGTTTGAACAAATGAATTCACTGGATTAATTGAATGGATTCGACCTCGCGAGTGTAAAGCTGTTAGCTCGGTCAAATCTGCCAGTGGAAGCCGGTTAGTTTAACCCCGCTGCCTTTTTTGCTTTGTATTGCGCAAAGGTTTGGTAGAAGGACGTTTCCGGTTCGTACAGGTGGCAGTTATCGGTGATTTCCTTCACCAATTCCCAGTTAAAGCGCCGTTCAACGAGCTCATCTCCCCAAATTTCCTTCAGGCGATTGTGGGCCATGCGCAGGTTGTAGGAGGGAATCGCGACAGACAAGTGGTGGGGAATGTGAACGTTAATCTTATGGCAAAGGAACTCAACGCCAAAGGGGTAGTCACAATGTACGGTGCCGAACAGTTGAGCCTTCGCTTCGTCCCACACTTCCGGTTCTTGGAAGGGAATTCCGGGCAGGGTATGGTGCACGATCGTGAAGGTGCTCATCCAGAAGTGATACACCATCCAAGGCATCAACCAGAACTTGACCAATCCCCAAGGGCCAGTGAAGGCGAGTAACAGAGATAGCCCGATCGCACCGCCGATGATCACAAACCAGTTGGAGAAATTGGCCTTGGCCCGATCGCGGGGTTTGTAGTTCTCCAAATCAAAGTGAATCAACGCCCAGTGGAGAATAGAACCGATCCACCAGAACTTACCCCGCATCAATTCATAACCCGTCCGTTTTACCGGATCCAAGCTATCATAGTATTCCGTGCGGAAGGGTTGCCAAGCGTTGTCCACATCCATTTTGTTGGTGTAGCGGTGGTGGACATCGTGGAGCAGACGCCAACTGTGGAAGGGGTAAATCAAGGGCAAGAAAACGAGGTGGCCCACGAGATCATTGACCCAGCGCCGCTTTGCAAAGGAGCGATGACCGCAATCATGCCCAATGACAAAAAATCCCGTCAATGCGGTGCCTGTAAAAATCCACGCCAAGGGCAGCAAATACCAAGGAGACAGCGCGATCGCGCAATATCCTAGGGCGACCATGGCGATATTGACCACGACCTGAGTCCAGGCTTTACGCGCATTTTTCTGGAAGCATTCCCGGGGCAAAGTTTTGATAATATCCTTGAGGCGCAATTTTGTTCCCGGCGCGGTTAGCGGATGGGGTGTGGGTTGGGTTGGTTGGACAATTGCGGTCATTGTTACTCCATAAAGACGCACAAAATCTGCCCACAGTAGATACCGCAGGCGGTTTCAAAGATGATCAGCGATGCTCAAAAACATCACCGCAGTTTAGCGGCCCACCTGCACAGCCCCCACAGAACGCAACCCACGAACACAAATCCCACGAACACAAGCCATTAGACAGAAGCATTAGGTTGTTTTTCGGCATTTGGCGTGTTTTTTTGGGCAATCACAAGTGAACTGATGAACGGATTAAGTAACGAATTAAGAAATTTGTTACGAAACCTAAACCTTTATATCATGATTGGCCCCTTCTGCAAGTCAGAATTCCCCTCGGTTTTTCTAGGGAAGTTCAGCTGATTGAGAATTTTTCGCGAGTTGGCATTGAGAAGAAACAGGGGTATCACGTGAGTGTGATAGGTGCCTAGTGGAAATCGATCGGCTCGATAGAATGGAGATACCGTAGCGGCAGATAAGGCAAGATTCCATTAAAGGGCGATCTCAGGCTTGTTTGTTCCTGCATGAACCCAATCCGGCGATCGTGATTGAAATTGTCTCACCGGGGAGCGAAGCCACAGAAAGCGACCAACGGGATTACGTGCAAAAGCCCAAGGAATATGGCGATCGCGGCATTCCAGAGTTTTGGCAAATTGATCCAGAACGGGCCTGGGTGCGAGTTGGGCGTTTGGTCAGCGACCGGCAGGACGATCGGCAGGAGCACGATCGCTATGAGTTTCTGACGTTTCAAGGGGATGCACTGCTCCAGTCGGCAGCTTTTCCAACGTTGCAGCTAACGTTGCAGCTAACAGCGGCACAGGTACTGAGTGCGGATGATTAGCGCCGAGATGGTTAGCGCCGAGATGGTTAGCGCTAAGGGCAATCACCCCCCCACTGAGGCTCAACTCAGGTGGCTCAACTAGGAAATTCCAGACGTTTTCTAGAAAACCATAGACAATAGAAACTAATTTTAGTCACTTCAATTGTTTTCTAGAAACAGAGACTGCTATGGATTGGTGGCAACGGTTACAGAAAAATAACCTGGCTCGCTGGGGTGGCCTGATTTTGGCCTTGTTCTACATCATTGTGATTTTGGCTGAGTTCATTGCGCCCTATGATCCCTACGATTCCCAGGTCGATGGGGCACTCTTGCCACCGACTCAAATCCACTGGGTTGATCAGTCCGGCAAATTCATCGGCCCCCATGTCTATCCCACCACCCAAGGCCCGATCGATGTGCAAACTGGCCAGCGGGAACTGCGGGTCGATCGCAGCCAACCTTCCCCCCTGCGACTGTTTGTCCAAGGGGCGAACTATAAGCTGGCTGGCTTGATTCCCAGTAATCTCCATCTCTTGGGCACCGATGGCAACGGCAAATTGAACCTGCTGGGTACCGACGAGCAAGCCCGCGACCAATTCAGTCGCCTCGTCTATGGTGGGCGCGTCAGCTTGTTTATCGGGCTGGTGGGGATCGCCATTTCCTTCCCGATCGGGATGCTGGTGGGTGGCATCGCAGGCTACTTTGGTGGTTGGATCGATGTCATCCTGATGCGGTTAGTGGAAGTCTTGATGACGATTCCTGGCATTTACCTACTGATTGCCTTGGCTGCGGTTCTCCCACCGGGCCTCACCAGTTCCCAACGATTTTTGCTCGTCACGTTCATCACCTCATTGATCAGCTGGGCTAGCTTGGCACGGGTGATTCGGGGTCAGGTTTTATCCATCAAGGAACGGGAATTTATCCAAGCTGCGCGTGCCATGGGGGGTAAACCGCTCTACATCATCCTGCGGCACGTCCTGCCCCAGACCGCGACCTATGTGATTATTTCCGCCACGCTGTCTGTTCCGAGTTTTATTATTGCGGAGGCAATTCTTAGTCTGATTGGCCTAGGAATTCAACAGCCGGATCCATCCTGGGGCAACATGCTGTCCTTGGCAACCAACGCCTCGATTTTGATTTTGCAACCCTGGTTAATTTGGGCTCCGGCCTCTCTCATTGTGGTGACGGTCTTGGCGTTTAACCTCCTGGGGGATGGGTTGCGGGATGTACTGGATCCCAGAAGCTTGGAACGCTAGTTCTAGGGTGAATCGTGTGATTTCTATAGGATGTTTACGATCGCTGGCCTAATTGGGCTAGGGACAAACGGTTCAGTTCTTGCTGAATGGCCTGACAGGTCGTTTGGTGGGACTGAACCAAATCCTGAATACTGCGCTGAACACTCTCAGCCTCGATCGTGCCTGTGTGGCTGCATTGTTCTACTGCTTCTGCAAGACCCACCAGGGGATAGGCTCCGATGCTGGCGCTAATCGACTTTAATCCATGCAGAGCAAACTCCAAAGCGACTTGATCCGCTTCTTGCGCGGCGTATTGAATTTGTTGAATTAACTTCGTGCTGGTTCTCCAGTAGCTTTGCAACATTTCACTCAAAAAATCATCTTCTTCCTCCAGTTCCTGCTTTAACTGTCGGAGATTTTGGAAATCGATGGGAGCTTGGGCCGTGGGAGCTTGGGCAGTAGGAGCTTGGGCAGTAGGAGCTTGGGTAGGGTGGGCTGGTGGAATGGGAGAAGGGACGGACTGCGCAGAACCCTTGAACGTAGAGGCTTCTCCCGCAGGGGGTGTCGATCGGTGAAGGCATCGTTCAGCATAGCGATCGATCATTCGCCCCAAATCCACCATCCGAATCGGCTTACTCAGAAAATCATCCATTCCAGCCTGGAGACAGCGATCTTGATCCTCCAGGTGACTGTTGGCGGTCAGTGCAATTAACACCGGACGAGGTTCCGGCATCTGACAAATGCGTGTAGCCGTTTCTAAACCATCGAGGCGAGGCATTTTCAAGTCCAACAGCACGATGTCATAGGACTGCTGCTGCAACGCCTCTAAAACGGCGATCCCATCCCCCACGGCCTGCACTTGATGACCCAGCCGCTCTAGCATTTGACGAAATAGGTCTTGGTTGATGGGGTTGTCCTCTGCCAGCAAAATGGAGAGGCTGGCACGAGCCGTGGGTGGAGAGTTGGGATACATAATTCGTGATCTAAATTTCGTGATTCGTAATCTGAATAATGGCTACAGATCCATGATGGTTATAGAGATTGGCCCCGCAGAGAATCTAGTCGATCACTCAGTGAAATTTGGACAATGGCAAATCCCTGCATTCAACAACCCTGAATCAAAATGAGGAAAATTTAGCGCGAGATCCTCTCAAAATTGCACCCAAACGATCGGCTGGCTACTGTAAATTCAACTAGTGTAAATTCTAGGCTCCCTGTGGATTGAAGGGAACGATCGATTTCCTATTCCTAGCTGGAAGTCACTTTGCCTGGGTGGCTTGCAATTGGTTACTGGTGGCCTGAAATTGACTCATTGACTCATTGACTCATTGACTCATTGACTATTGAAAGAAGATTGAACTAGGTTTTGCTATGCGTCAGCCCTATCCTGCGATCGAGCCCTACCAATGCGGGTTTCTGCAAGTTTCGGATTTACACCGAATTTACTACGAACAAGCGGGAAATCCGGAGGGAAAACCGGTGGTGTTTCTCCATGGAGGGCCTGGAGGGGGCAGTTTGCCGATTTATCGCCAGATGTTTGATCCAGCCCAATGGCGGATTGTGTTGTTTGATCAAAGGGGCTGTGGACGCAGTACCCCCCATGCGGAACTACGGGAGAACACCACCTGGGACTTAGTGCAGGACATTGAAACCCTGCGAGACCATTTGGGGATCGATCGCTGGACGGTCTTTGGCGGCAGTTGGGGCAGCACCCTTTCCCTGACCTACGCCCAAACCCACCCCGATCGCTGTACGGGATTAATCCTGCGGGGCATTTTTCTGCTGCGTCGCCAGGAAATCCTCTGGTTTTACCAATCGGGGGCTAGTTACCTGTTCCCCGATGCTTGGGACGCTTACCTGGCACCGATTCCGCCAGAAGAGCAGGACGACCTGCTGACGGCCTACTACCAACGCCTCACCAGCGAGGATCCCCAGGTGCGTGCCACCGCTGCCCGCGCTTGGTCTGTTTGGGAAGGTTCGACCAGTAAGCTATTTGTGGATCCCGATTTCCTCACGAAGTTTGGTGAGCCCGAATTTGCGGAAGCCTTTGCCCGGATTGAGTGCCATTATTTCGTTAACCGAGGATTTTTTGACACCGATGATCAGCTTTTGCGCCAGTGCGATCGCATTCAACACATTCCCACGGTGATTGTCCAGGGTCGCTACGATGTGGTCTGCCCCATGCGATCGGCCTGGGATCTCCACAAAGCCTTACCCCAAGCAGAATTTATCGTGGTGCCCGATGCGGGCCATTCCATGACAGAACCCGGCATTCTGACCGCATTGCTGGAGGCAACCGATCGCTTTGCCGAGTTGCCATAGGTTTGCCCAGCCTCCTAGGTCGTCTAGGCCAACCTAGGAGGCTGGGCAATCTGACCAATCAATTGCTTGGATAAGAAAAACAAATCATTCCCCTGAAAGACATAAGACGAACTTCAGGAAATGCCTCGAAATGAGTCTTTGTAAGGATTCGTTCGCGATGGAGAGGATTTCTTCGAGGTTGTTTACAGAGAGAGTTCTATCCTCCGATAGCGTCCGAAACCCTTGTCCAATGTTGGCTCCAATACATCAATCGGTACATCTTCTCACCGTCCTATAAGTATAAGTAGATCAAATCGCCAAGTCTGATTACGAATCCCATTCACCCAACGTCGATCTCGATCGTCATAACTCAGGTTTTTCCCGTAGTATCTGATATTGAGGCTATTTCCATTTGCCGATTCCCATTGGTGTATGGTTTCGCCATCCGAAATATTTGGCGCATTCGCCATTTTTGTTTAATAGAGAGGACCACTGCATGGCAACTTACAAGGTCACGCTAATCAATGAAGCTGAAGGTTTGAACACCACGCTGGACGTGGATGACGATACTTATATTCTTGATGCAGCAGAAGAAGCAGGCATCGACCTGCCCTACTCCTGCCGTGCAGGTGCTTGCTCCACCTGTGCTGGTAAGATCACCGCTGGTACCGTTGATCAGTCTGACCAGTCCTTCTTGGATGATGACCAAATCGAAGCTGGTTATGTGTTGACCTGTGTCGCATACCCCAGCTCTGACTGCACCATCCTGACCCACCAAGAAGAAGCTCTGTACTAAT
Source organism: Alkalinema sp. FACHB-956 (assembly GCF_014697025.1). Taxonomy (NCBI): domain Bacteria; kingdom Bacillati; phylum Cyanobacteriota; class Cyanophyceae; order Leptolyngbyales; family Leptolyngbyaceae; genus Alkalinema; species Alkalinema sp. FACHB-956. Next base: position 39,996 of record NZ_JACJRC010000007.1, read on the forward strand.
TTGTACAAGTTCTAAACTTCTTACAAACAAGCAACTGTACGCTTCTCATAGTTGCAAAATAAGCGGGGAACTGGATTCCAGTTCCCCGTTTTGCTGGGTTATGTTTTGCTGGGTAGTATCGCAATTAGGCCAGTGTAACTAGGCCAGTGCAATTAGGCCAGTGCAATTAGGCCAGTGCAATTAGGCCATCGACACGAGTAAGCTATTGGGACGGGCGAGGTCACCTTGCAATTTCACACCCCGATCGTTGGCAGCGAGGTGGCGAACAATTTTGTAAACTGTTTCCACGTCATTGGCCGCGTTGGCGCGAATGGCTAAATCCATCAGGGGCATCGGCGTCTTATCCTGGGACAACACCGTTAACAGGGCGCGTTGCAGTTCCAAAACCTCCGCAGCGGCTTTTTTGCCCGCTTCCACTCCGGGTTGGTGGTAGGAATTGACATTCACCAAAAAGCCGTACAGCCCCACTGCCCGTTCGTAAAGAGCAATCAGCGCCCCCACAATTTCCGCTGTGACTTCCGGAACGGTGACGGTGATGGAATCCCGATCGTTGTCGTAGATGGCCTTACGGGTGCCTTGCAGCAGGCCACAGAGGTAGTCCCCTGAAGTCACATTTGGTTCCACTTCGATCGACCCTTGGCGGCGATCCTTGAGGACTTCAATGAACGTAATGAAGAAATTGGGGACGCCCTCCCGCAACTGCTGCACGTAGGCGTGCTGGTCGGTTGTACCCTTGTTGCCATAGACGGCGAGGCCCTGGCAGACGAGATTGCCATCCAGGTCGTACTGCTTGCCTAAGGACTCCATGACTAACTGCTGGAGGTAGCGGCTGAACAGGAGCAAACTGTCTTTGTAGGGCAGCACGACCATATCTTTTTCGCCCTTACCGTTGCCTGCAAAATACCAGGCCAGGGCCAACAGGGCCGCAGGATTGTTTTTGAGTTCCGCTTGGCGGGTGGCGCTGTCCATGATGTTGGCTCCCTTCAGCATGGCGCGAATGTCTACGCCTTGCAGGGCAGCGGGTAATAACCCTACGGCAGACAGTTCCGAGGTGCGGCCTCCCACCCAGTCGTACATGGGGAATGTAGCTAGCCAGCCTTCCGATTGGGCCACCTGATCTAACTTGCTGCCGCCGGTGGTGATGGCGATCGCGTGCTTGGCAAAGTTGAGCCCCAGGGTTTGGTAAAGGTGCTGCACTTCCAACATGCCGTTGCGGGTTTCGGGGGTGCCACCGGATTTAGAAATGGTAATGACCAGGGTGGTACTGAGGCGATCCTTGAGGCGATTTAACACCCGATCGAACCCGGCGGGATCCGTGTTGTCCAAAAAGTGAAGGGTGAGGGGGGGAAAGTCAGGAGCGAGGGCTTCGGAGACAAATTGGGGGCCCAGGGCTGATCCGCCAATGCCGATCGACAGAACATCGGTAAACTTGGGCGCGTTGGGCGGCTGAATCTCACCGCGATGCACCTTAGCGACAAAGGCATCGATCGCATCCAACGTGGTTGTAATTTCTGTTTGCATTTCCGGGGTGGGGGCCAGTTCTGGCGTGCGCAGCCAGTAGTGACCTACCATGCGATTTTCGTCGGGATTGGCGATCGCGCCGCCTTCCAAATCCGCCATGGCTTGAAATGCTTGGGCAAATTTGGGTTGCATCTGGGCGACGAAGGCCTCGTCAAAGCGCATCCGGCTGATATCGAGATAGAGTCCTAGTCCTTCATGGTAATAAAGCCAAGCTTGATAGCGTTGCCACAGTTCAGTAGGATCCAGTGCAGTATTATGCATTGTTTGTTATCTCCTTCTCTCACTCCACTGACCAGTGTATTCGGCCTCCAGCCTATCGACTTAACAGGAGCGGGAAAGTTTAATGTGAGCAAAAAGTCATCAAATCTTGAAAAAGTGTCAGCGAAACGACATCCATGGAGGGGATCTTTGTGAATGGCTTGCACAGGTGATGAAGGGTGGGATGCAGGGTGGGATGCAGGGTACATCGCACCACCACCAATTCTCTCGCATTCATGATGACCCGAATTGAACCTACCGATCGGATTCGGGATCAGACCTGGGGCTTGGGCAAGACGCGCAAAAACTTAATGATTTGGCCGGTGACTTCAATGCTAATTAGATGATCCGCTAAGGTAAAGCGGTAAAAAATTCCGCTGTTGCCCATTTGCCGAAAGTCGGGCAAAAACTGGAGGTGATTGGTTTGAAAAAAATCACTGAAGACAAATTCCTGAACCTGTTGGCGGACAACGGGAGGTAACTGTTTCAGGTCAAGCAAAAAGGAACGTTCGTAAAGCACTTCAACGCTGGCGTTTGAGGGTTTCAGGGGGGTGGCTTTGGCGCTGGAAACAATACTCCCTTGATCAGATGGGGGATTACTGTTCATAGGGACTCAGGAATTTCAGTAGGTTGGGTCAGGAGGGCGATCGCTTCGTCACGGGTCAACATATCCCCAGGCTGAAAGGTTTCCTTGGCGGCCTCGATCGCGCTCAGCATATAGAGATCGTAATAGTGAGTTCTCATAACATCCCACATCACAAGAAGCTGATCATCGGTCAGCCCGTTGAGAAGATGATGGGCGCGATTGCGAAGGGACTGCATGGTTTCAAGCGGGAGGATCGTCTCCTTCAGCATACCCACTTTTTCCGTAGACCTACCGCAATTTACCCTAAAATCAACTCTACCTGCGCTTGCAGTCCACTGCTCTGAAAATCCCCGGTTTTACGGTGATGCTAGACAGTTCTTCAAGGCCGTTTTTCAAGGCCGTTCAAGGGTGCCGGTGCAATGCCGACTCTTGTCTCGATTCTGTGTCACTCCGTGTTACTTTGTGATCCCTATGCTCAATTATCTGTTCTCCTTTGATCCTGGAATTTTGAACTATGTGGCGTTCCTGCTGACCAGCATGGCGATCTATGGCTTGATGGGGCTGGGGCTGAATTTGCAGTGGGGCTTCACGGGGCTGATTAATTTTGGGATTGCGGGGTTTGTGGCGGTGGGAGCCTACGTGACGGTAATTTTGAGCTTGACGAAGGTGCCGATCGTGCTGGCCATGCTGGGGGGAGGCTTTGTGGCGGCGCTGTTTGGGTTACTCATGGGCTTTTCGACCCTGCGGCTACGGGAGGATTACCTGGCGATCGTGACGATCGGGTCATCGGAACTGGTTCGTCTGGTGTTCAACAATGAGGAACTGTATGACAATCGGCCCGGTTCCATGGGGATTAATGGCTTTCCGTTGCCGTTGGAAAGTTTTCGTCCCAATACCTTCACGCGGGTGGGCATGGTTGCGATCGTCACGGTGATTTTTGGGCTGGCGCTGTGGAAGCTATGGCAATGGGCCAGTCGGCGCTTAAAGTCCGCTGCCCAACGGCAAAAGGTGGGCATTACGGCGGTGGCGGTGCTGGCGGGGTTGTTGGGGTTGCGGGCCTATGTGGTCACGGCAATTTCCCTATCGAATTTCAAAGCGAATCAGGCGGGGAATGGCTTGCTGTTTGTGGCATTGATTGTGACGGCGATCGCCTTTTGGGTGGTGGAGCGCTTGATTCGATCGCCCTGGGGGCGGGTGCTGAAGTCAATCCGGGAGGATGAAGAAATTGCTAAAGCATTGGGGAAAAATGTCTTTGCCTACAAACTTCAGTCCTTAATGATTGGTGGGTTTTTGACGGGTGTGGGAGGTGCGCTATACGCTTGGCAACAGAGCAATGTTTATCCGGATAATTTCCGATCGGATTTGACCTTTAATGTTTGGATCTTGATGGTGTTAGGAGGAGCCGGAACGAATCCTGGGGTGTTATTAGGAGCGGTCATCTTTTGGGTATATACCGCGCTGACGCGGGATTTAAATCAAATTTTGCCCTTCCCAACGGTGCAAATTGATGCCTTTCGGATGGTGTTTATTGGGTTGCTATTGATTGGTCTGATGGTGTGGCGGCCCCAGGGTATTCTGGGCAATCGTGATGAACTAACGCTGGGAAAATAGGTGTTGTCTAGAGCAGTATCTAGAACAATGTCTATAGCAGTATCTGGAGCAGTATCTAGATCCCTCTCGATCGATGCGATCGAACGTTCAACAAATGACTTAACTTTGGATGTAATAGATTTTAAAAGCTTATGACTGCACTGCTTTCTGCATCGGGTTTAGTGAAAACCTTTGGGGGGGTCACGGCTGTTGACAGCGCTGATCTTGAAGTGGCTACCGGCAGCATTACTGGACTGATTGGCCCCAATGGTGCAGGGAAGACGACGTTATTTAATCTGTTGTCTAACTTTATCCCGCCCGATCGCGGCCAAGTAACCTTCAACGGCCAATCGATCGAACGGTTACAGCCCCACGAAATTGCGCGATTGGGCATGGTGCGTACCTTTCAAGTGGCCCGCACCCTATCCCGGTTATCGGTTCTGGAAAATTTGCTCCTTGCGACCCAACAGCAAACCGGAGAGAAGTTCTGGCAGGTCTGGTTGCAACCGGGCAAAATTGCCACAGAGGAAAAGCAAGCCCGCGATCGCGCGCTGGAAATCCTGGAGTCGATCGGGCTGGCTCATAAAGCCTACGACTATGCAGGGGGACTCTCCGGCGGGCAACGGAAGCTTTTGGAAATTGGCCGTGCCCTGATGACCCGTCCTAAGCTAATTCTGTTGGATGAACCCGCAGCGGGCGTCAACCCAACCCTGATTAATCAAATTTGTGAATACATTACCTATTGGAACCAGCAAGGGCTGTCTTTCCTGATCATTGAACACAATATGGACGTGATTATGTCCCTGTGCGATCGGGTGTGGGTGTTGGCCGAGGGCAAAAACCTCGCCGTCGGCACGCCCCAGGAAATCCAAACGAATTCCGCCGTCTTAGAAGCCTACTTGGGGAACTAGGAACTTACAAGTCTGCCTGAACCACTAGTCCCCCTCACCGAGGCCCAGCCGTTTTTTCACTTGTCTCAAGACCTGGTACATATCCGGTAGACGGCTGTAGATTGCGGAGGATTTGAGGTAAATCTTGTGATCCACCGCAGGGTACCCCGACACGATTTGCCCTGGTGCCACGTTGGCATGGATCCCTGACTTGGAGGATGCGATCGCGCCATCGCCGATCGTCACATTATTAGCCACGCCCACTTGTCCCGCCAGTGTGACCCGATCGCCCAAGGTGGTGCCCCCGGCAATGCCGACTTGGGCGGCCATGACACAGCTCTGACCAACCGTCACACCATGGCCAATGTGGATCAGGTTGTCTAACTTGGTGTCGCGCTTCAGTCGCGTTTCTCCCACCGCAGGCCGATCGATCGTGCAGTTGCAGCCAATTTCCACCAGATCTTCCAGCACCACATAGCCGGACTGATTCATCTTGTACCAACCGTTCGGCGTCGGCACATAACCGAAGCCTTCGCTCCCAATCACAGAGCCGCTATTCACTAAACAATCATTGCCAATTTGAGTGCGTTCTTGAATGGTGCAGTTGGCATGTAAGGTGACTCGATCGCCAATGGTGACGTTAGGATAGATGACGACGTTGGGATGAATAACAACATCATCGCCAATCACAACGTTTTCACCAATGGCAACGTTCGCGCTAATGGCTGCATTTTGACCGATCGTAGCGGTGGCATCGATGACTGCGCTGGGATGGATGCTGGGTGTGGGTTTGTACGGTTGATAGAACAGCCCGATCGCTTGGGCAAAGACGAGACGGGGATGTTTGACTGCGATCCAGGCAATGCCCCGATCGCTGGCTTGGGTTTGCAGGGCTTCCTGGGACGGCAAAATTAACACAGTGGCTTGGGTGGTGTTGATTTGGGCCGCAAATTTTTTGCCTTCAATGTAGCTTAGGTGACCCGGTTGGGCTTGGTCAATCGCGGCAACGCCAGTGACTTCCAAGGTGCGATCGCCGTTGAATTGCGTTGCCCCTAACTGCTCAATAATCTCGCCAAACTTCATGGGTTTTTCTATCTCCCCTGTGCCATAGCCCTAACTGAGTAATCTACCAGCGATCTAATCCCGCGATCGCATTTATACTCTAGCAGTTTTATACTTGAGTGCTGCGGCGATGGAGCGAGAAATCTGATTTTGGGATTGGTAAATCGGCAGTTGTACGACAAATTCTGTTCCTTGGGCAGGCTTGGAGTAGCAGTGCAAGGTGCCTCGGTGCTTTTCAGTCACAATTTTGTAGCTAATGGACAGCCCTAAGCCGGTGCCTTTCCCCACATCCTTAGTTGTAAAAAACGGATCGAATAGTTTGCCGATAATGGGTTCTGGAATGCCAGGGCCGTTATCCTGAATGCGAATTTTGACCTGATTGTGATCGACGACTTCTGTGTAGATATTAATTTGATTGGGATGACTTACTATTTCCTGATAGGTGCGATTTTTGTTGCCTTCTTCCAGGGCATCGATCGCATTGCTGAGGATGTTCATGAAGACCTGATTCAATTGACCTGCATAGCATTCAACTTGGGGCAGGTTGTCATAGTGCTTAATGATTTGAATCTCGGGATGGTGATTGTTGGCCTTCAGGCGGTGGGCCAAAATGATCAGGGTACTATCAATCCCATCGTGGATGTTGACGCACTTAATTTCAGCTTCATCCAGACGAGAGAAGTTACGCAATGCTAATACAATGTCACAAATCCGATGGGTTCCCATGCGCATGGATTTCACAATATTGCCAATGTCTTGAATCAGGTAATCTACATCGATATCTTTTAGCGCTTGTACAGTGCTTGGAGGGAGTTCGGTGCAATGTTGTTGATAGATCTCTAGCGCATGGCACAAATTTTGCACATAGTCATTGAGATGTTCAAGATTGCCATGGATAAAGGTGACTGGGTTATTAATTTCATGGGCAATTCCCGCAACCATCTGCCCAAGGGCAGACATCTTCTCACTTTGGAGCAAAACGGACTGGGTTGCTTGAATTTCACTGAGGGCTTGTTCTAGGGATTCAGTTTTGGCTTGTGCCTGCTGTAAGAGTTGGTTGACTTGGATAATCAAGCGATTGAGGGAAAGCGATAACTGACCGATTTCATCGGTACTGGTGACGGGTACCTGGAGATCAAAATTGGCAGTTTCAATCACTTCTTCTGCAATGGCCGCGGCTTTTTCAACGGAAGCAGAAATTTTCCGACTGAGGAGCGAAAGAAGCAAAAATGCGATCGCAATGGACGCGATCGCACTTGTGGCCAACATGATGGTTCGTAAAACATCTGCTTGATTTAACGCTATTTTTGCTTCTTTGAGTTTTATCTCCTCAATATCACTGAGTTGTTGGACTAGGCTAAGAACCTGATAAGCATCTTGCCGTAGTGCTTCATTGTTAAATCGGGTGAGTTCTGCTTGCAAAGCTTGACGCTGCGAGTCAGATAATTGAACAAGGTCTACCTGATTTAACTTGACCGTTAGGGTGTCGAGATCTGTAGACAACGTTTCGTAACTAGCCTTGAGAGATTCAATTAACTGTTGCTCCTGCTGATCGGAGGAAGTATCGCCCTCGACAATCCCGTGGGTGGCTATGTAGGTCGCCCAGCTTGCATCGAATTGGTTGCGATCGGCAAGAAAAATATCGTATACACTTTTCCACTGGGATATATTGTTTAGGGTCAGAATGCTGCCTTTTTGGTGCAGGTGCATTTTCAGTAGCTTCGCTTGTAGCTCATTGAGCATGTGGTGCTCGGCTTCGCTCTCTGCGATCTCTGCCTTTGCCCGGTTGAGATGAACTTCTGCAATGCCCCAACCTGTGGTCATACCTACGATCGTCACACTGGCGACTAAGCCCATGCTCCACCCAATTTTGTGTTGGAGCTTCAGACTGTTAAACCACTGCAATAGGTTAGATACGAAACTGAGGGAAGCAGGGGACGGTGAGCCAGACTTGGGAACAGGAGCATCAGGAAACATGGGAGGTGTTACGACTGTGATTTGTATTCTGCCCAAAGACAGTCAGGTGGGCTAGCGTTAATATGCCCATTTTGGTCTAAGGTGCCTCATCCATCTATAATCTGCTTCGGTTCTGTGCCACCGTAATTACCGCAGGCCATCTGGTGACCTCGGTGGACTCAGGGGGGATTGATGTGGCCGATCGCTGAAGTCGTTTCCAATAGGGTTGCCTATTCTATTGAATTTCCTGAATTTAATAATGTAGTTTCTGCTTCTGCCAAGCTGTAATATATGGTGTCGATCGTCTTTGTTTGAATGGATTGGCGCGATCGCCCCCAATCATTCGACTAACGTTTGCAGTGAGCGACTCCAAAGCTACGTATTGCTATATAGAGTAACTCTTGCGAGTCTGCTCTGGCACAAGGTTCTACGGGTGGTCATAATTTGGACGGTGCGCTGCAAGCTATCTTGCAAACCTGAGAATGACGCCCCTCATGCTGGCCTCCCTAAGCATCTCTTCTGCCGCTCAATTTCTGCTCGCATCGTGGGGTCACCCAGCATGTTATCGAGGGAATACTCATCACTATTCGTGTTGTAATCTGCCCAATTGATCATGCTAATACAGAGATCAAAGATCTGATCTGCGCTCTGGGTAACTCTGTATTGGAGGAAGCTCTCGATACAGACCAGTAGTTCAACCAATTCACAAGAAAACTCGCTCGCTCGGACATCATCTTCGGTCATGCTGACATCTAGCGCGTCGAGGTGCGATCGCACTTCCTCCACAGATCCACATTCAAACTTACGTAAAATATCGTTGAGCAAATCACGCTCTGAATCTTCAAGTTCGGCTTCGATAGCCTCGGCACTGGCTAAACGCAGGATTTCAATGGATTCGAGTGAGAACTGAATTATATTGTTGTGTTCAGCACCAGATATCAGAGTTTGAATCTCCTCTTCAAGCTGTTTGTAGTTCATTTTTTACTCATCCATGGGGTAAAGTCTGTCTAAAAAACATGCCCAAAGCTCAAAGGATCATTAACATTTGGGGTATGGATCTAAGCTGCAACCTATCCTGTTGTGCAAGATTGCAATGTCATTCAAAACTGTAGAACGTTGCCATCACCCGCCGCAGATAACCTTTGCATCATAGCGATTCACTTTCGGCGGTCGGTGTGCATGGCCTTATGCGGGCACCCGCTGTAAAGTGATTAAACTGAGTATTGAGTCACGAAACTCATAGTGGACACTATAAGTTTCATACTCAAATCGAATCCATTCTCTTTCTTCACCCCGAAACCTTGCTTTCCCATTTTCAAATTTCATCCTTTTTTCTTCTGCATATTGCTGTGCAAGAGCAATTGAACCGAAGTTTGACACCCCATATTCATCAGGTTTAGCCGCTGAAAATCCGTTCTGATCTGTTACGTAAATAAATAACGTACTTAACATCTGATTCTCGTCAAATAGGAACTCAAGCCCTAAGCTCTTGATACTGGCTCTGTATTCATCTTCTTCACATTCTTGGTGGCGATCATATTTATACACTACAGATACATCGTTATATTCAAATAAATCAATAAGCTCTTCTGACTTTAAAGCTTTATTGAGTAATGGTGTGAGATTCATTTTTGCCTAATCTCCTAATAAGGAAAATAAGTACTAACACACTGGATGTAAAGATTTAAAGCCATATTCCTATAAAAGTTGCATGAATTAGGTATAGCCTGCTCCACTACAGGGCTTTGGCTCCATAAATCTGTCCGGACTATTGATTAAGCAACTTTGGAAGAAAGCCCAAGGTTACGCTTAAGTCATCAGTGTTGTCTGTGCATCGACCTGATCCGCCCATTGCGGACCCGCACGATGGGTGGTGTGGGAGGGGAGGGTTAAATTCCCTCATCAACCCGATTCTACGAGTAGTAATCATGAACGAAAGCGCTTCGCACTCATCATGATTGCTCATATAAAACCATGCCGCTATATTCCTCTTAATTGGCCAACTTATCCTTTACTCTAGCGGCAATCTACCACTTTATATCAGCGTTGTGGGGGTCGTGAGAAAATCAAGAGTTTCTTGGTGTTTACTACAACAAAGCTCTGGCCCGTTGGAGAAAATCCACAAACGGCTGCATCATAGCACTGGGCAACTTGGATAAACTGCTCCAGATTCTCCTGCAAGCTTGCATTAGGGGGTGAAAGCAGGATGCGATAATCTGGCCAAGTGGGTGAAATCTTCCAAAGGACAAAGCCATCCTCGGTATAGTGCCTAAATTCTCCTCTTTGGATGTCTGTATCTGTTCCCGACATGGCGATCGCTTGATCTTGCAATGGCCCAATTCCGGTGGCAGATAAAGTTACAGGATCAAACCAAGAATCATCAGTATCATCATGCCTGACTTCTGCCAATTGATTTCCTGTAAGACCATCGTAAACCTGACGTGATGTACTGTTAATTAATAAAATATCATCACTGCCTCTTCCATACCCCACGGAGTCTAGCATCATGAAGTCTAGTTGAGCCACGAGCTGCCAAGGTGACATCGGGGTTTGTGTGATCATTTGCCGAATTTGCCGCCGCAGTTTTCCCTGGTACTGCACTGGGCTAAGATAGTGTTCAGCGTAAGCCTGTTGCGCTGCTAAAAGCGGGTCTTCTCTATGAGGTGCAAATCGACGTGGCGGTTGTACTTTGAACCAAATTTCATTCTCAACCCAAAATCGATAAATGAATTCCTCAAAGCTAGAAGCACAGAAATGGAAGTGGATGGCATCCCACTCTTCATCCCAATCTTCACCTAAGTTTTCTTTTTCTGTTTGCTCATCTTCAAAAATACCAGGGTAGAGACGACGATTGCTACTAATGATGCAATGTTCACCGGCTGGATTGATATAAAGATACCAGAGAATACAAGATTGGGAATCAGATAAAAACAACATTAAATAGCCGTTTTCTCCAGTTTGTTCAACCGGGAATGGAATAAAGCTTTCGCCTAACTCAAAGTAACAGCAAGTGACTGAGCGGATACGACAAAAAAGTTCTGCGGATTTCAGAAATTGCACCCAGGCTGGTGGCAATCTCAGCCCTAACTCAGATGCTTTCTCTTCTATGACTGCAACTTGGGCGGGTAAGGGCAATGCTCCTTGAGTAATATCGGTTTCCCCCTGGGAAATGGCAAGATTAGTATCGTGATAGGGAGGGTGTGCTTCAATGAGCCACTCAAAGTTGCCCTGAAATTGTTCAGTCGGCACTTCTGGCAAAAATGCATAGGGAAAGGGAGAATAGGTCGCACAGTCTTCTATATGCTCCCGGTAACCAGGAAGATCGATTGAGTACCAGACGGAGCCTAAAGAGAGGTGGTTAGCATCCATATTGTTTATTGGCTAAAATCATCTGAGTCCAACTCATTATTCCCAGCGATCGGCCTTTCAGTGACATTTGGAGCATGACAATACTCAATCAACTGGTCATTTCAACCCATAAGATTCCCCTAAATTCCCGCTTATTTAGAGCGAATTTTGCCGAATTTCTCCTTGCTTGAAAATCGGTTTCCATGGGAATAATTATGCGCTTGGCAGCGGTTTTCTACCATGATTAACTAACAAGGATCTCTATCAACCAAAGCTGACCAGGTTGGGTAATCACATAGACAAACCATGTGTCGTGATATACCCCATTCAGATACTTGAGGTAAGTCATCAATCATGGATGGAACGCCCTCTGGGAATTCAATCACACATACTGTCTTCCACCCGTGCTGTACGATTGGCCATGGTACAGCCATTTGTTGGGTGACTGCAACAACACGGCTTTTTGCGTGAATGACACTGGCGAGATGGTGAGGTCGAAGCGATGTGCAATCATCACGATCGTTGGAACGTACACACTCGTTACGGTTAACCCAAAACATCATACTAAACTCTTTGGGTAGTTCAAGATCTGCATAGGCATAAGTTACGAAGACTATTCTACTGTTATGAGAAATTTGTGCTGGTAATCCTGTCTGAAGCTGTCTTTGCACTCTGACTGAGACTCTTGCTTCAATACCCAGATAGCGTTCCCAAAGTTCAGCATCGTTCTCGTTCAGCAAATCATCTGCCCTCAATCATGAAAACTGACATACAAGCTTCAAAGACTGTCTCAACTATTGAACTCAGCGGTATAACGCAAAGTTCATCTGCTGCGAGTTGATTTTGCTGGAACCAGTGTAGCATCACCAGTCAGGTGCGATGACGGGCTAGGCGGGGCTAATCATGAAGTTTTTCTAGATTTTTGTCTGAAAACGACTGCCCATGAAACAATCTGAAAAGCCGATCGAACTTTGCATCCCACAAATGAGGGAGGAAATGAACGATCGCTCTCAATTACCCCGATCGCTGCTTTTGCGGACGGGTTTCTGGGTGAATGAGCTGACTACTTTTGCTAAAGCTTCGATCGAATGCTGGGAAAACAAACGGATCAATGTTGCAAAAGCCTCTCGATCGATGAGTTCGCGCCGAGTCTCGAATAACATTGATGATGCGATTATGGGAGCGATCGTGATTGCCAGAGTTCTGAAACGTAAGCTGAAATGCTGGAAAGACAGAGAATGGAAGGGAGTTTTTCTCTCTGGGCAGTCAGCATAACGACTAAGTTGAGCGGCGATGAAAGAACTGAAACGTAGACGAGAAAATCTCAGATCGCCGCTCCAACGACTGGTTAGCTGGCTGCCCCACCAAGATCTCTCAACTACGATCGCAATTTCCTGCAATTACCGATTTTCTCTCAATACGCTGATGAAACTTAAAACTAAAAGTGAAGATGTTAGAGCAGGCGACTTAACAAGGGCGAGGCTCACCCGCTTTCACTCGGACTTCGTAAGGTCTATTGGAGCCATCAGGCCCATATTCCCAACACGTAACATAACGGTCTCCTGCTTGCTGGCTTGAACCGGAGCCTCCTATAAGAAATATCGACATCAGTCCAAAAAGTGCAGCAGCTCGATCATTAGCCTGAATTCTTCGGGCTTCCTGCTCAGCTAAGTACGCTTTCTTATCTTCTGGAGATAAACTTTCAAAATGCTGACGACGACGTTCTGCCTCTAATCGCTGTTCCTCAGTCGCTGCTTGCCGAGCAGCCTCCAGTTCTTTCTGCCTTTGCTCCAATCGCTCCAATTCTTGTTGACGTTTTAGCCGTCGCAGCTCGCGTTGTTGTCGTCGAAATTCATTGCGTTGCTCACGTTCCCATTTACGTTGCTCACGCTCCAGTCTACGGCGCTCGCGTTCCAGTATTCTCACGGGATTAGAAGCGATCGTTTGAGTCGATTGAGAACCCTGCTTAGAGATTATGTCGATCGCAGCAACTGAATTAACACTGATGCAATAGATGAAAGCAGTAGACAAACAGCCAACAAGCTTGAATCTCATTCGACATCTCCCAGGTAGTTTATGTGGCAAGGTATATCAGAAAAATCACTTAGCCAATCAGTCAAAAGAATTTTATTCTTCGGCATTTTGCAAGTCAATACCTTTGCGAAGAATTCACGAAAGAAAACTAGAGTAGTTTTGAACTGGAATTTCTCACAACCGTTTTGCCTTGTCCCATCTTCACCAAAAAGCGAAGCCAGCTAACAACTAAATTATACGGAAATTTTCCGTATATCTCCCCGATTTGGGTGGATACCCCGAAAATTTCCGTATATCTCCCTCCGTTTCCCATAAGCTATCCTGATTTTATCGGGAGATATAAGCCATTTGGTTTAAGAAAAGTGAATTATTATGGAAGCTTGTCACCAACTGTTACTCGCAGCAGATTGTGTCCTGAGATTGCAGTGTCCGCAGTCCATGAGAGCATTAACAAACCTGCGGACACCGATGCTTTAACCGTTAACGCAGCCGTTCACGACTGAGGATGCTGATGTATTGCCCGTCGGAATGCACGATCTTCATCGGTTGACTCCAGTGAATCCTGTCTGCGATCCGATGGGCATGGAATTGATTAATCGTGTCCTGCACAAACTCCTTGTGACCGATTAAGTGAATCTGTAAGCGTTGCTTCTCGTGTTGAACTTCACGATCGCTCCGATCGCTAGAACCTTTCGCCATACTGTGAGCTTCTCCTGTTTGTAGTGAGTCTTTGCCCTCACCCTAACCCTCTCCCAAAGGTAGAGGGAACCCGATCTCTTGCTCCCTTCTCCTGCGGGAGAAAGGCCGGGGATGAGGGCAGTCTTAAGAAGCCCAAAAATTTAGAGCCACCCCGTTTGACATCACAAACAAGAGTGGCTCGATCGAATGTTAAAATTCTCAACAAGCCTCCTTGCTGCTTCCTCAGCGAGGGGGAATAGCTACTTGGGCTTGTTCCAGCAATCCCAGGTAGTGCCCTAAATTTTCGGAACCCGGCGACCCCACGCTTCATACCAACCCGTAACTCGAAAGAAGGATGTCCGTGGACTCGCTTGAGAAACTAGCCTACGGAGAAACTAGAGGCTCTGTCAATCCGTATTGCAAAAAATATTGAGGTATCATTAATCACCTCACTCCACGGAGATCCCGCTTCCCACCTCGATCGAGCCTGGAACAGCATGGCCCGCCCTTCCGCTGACCCAATCCCCAGGCGGACAGGAACGCTATAACGCTTTGTCATACTCAATTTGACCGTAGTCCAACTTGATAATCCGATCGCCCAGATGGAAATAACGATCGTCATGGCTGATCACCAGAACCGTTTTGCCCCGTTGCTTCAGATCAAACAAAATGTGGTTGTAGAACAAATCGCGAAATACCGGATCTTGATCCGAAGCCCATTCATCGAATAAATAAACTGGTCGATCGTCCAAATAGGCATGGAGCAAAGCCAATCGCTTCCGTTGTCCCGTTGACAATGCCGTTGTCGATAGCAATCCATCCTGCACTTGCACCTTGTGGGCAATTTGCAATTTTTCTAAATAATCCTGGGCTTGGCGATCGAGATCGTGACTCTCCTGCCCCACCACCCGTTCAAACAAATGAAAATCTGCAAATACAACGGAAAAATTTTCCCGATAGGCACTCAGCGTTTCCGGAGTAATGGTTGCGCCACCATACTTCACCGCGCCCGTTTCCGCCCGATACAATCCCACCAATAATTTCGCCAGCGTTGACTTCCCACTCCCATTCCCTCCCACAATAAACACCATTTGTCCCGCAGGAATGGTCAAATCCGGAATCGTTAGACGGAACGGCTCTTCATCCCGATCGGTGCGGTAGGTATGGACAATGTGGTCAAGCTGAATCTCCTGGGGGGCAAGCTGTCGGGTCGGGACAAAGGTGTCGCGGGCGACTGGAATTTCCTTATTACTTTCCAGCGTCAATCCCATATATTCCACCTTCTGCAACGCCACATTTGCCTTAAACAACAACGGCAGACGTTCCAACAAATTCCGAAACGGCAACATCAAAAACGTCAATGTCAAGATAAAAGCAGCCAGAGTATTGGATGGAATATTAATCAACTTTGGCAATGCAAACAGCACCATGCCAATAATCATAAAAAAGAGTAAATTTCCCCAACCCGTCGCCAAGGAAAATAGCGTCAATGCCTGTACATTGTAGCGTTTGGAATTCAGCGCACTGGCTTCTAGATCCTGTTTGATGAACGATCGCCGTCGCTCATAACTCAGTTTCAGTTCCTTAATGCCATCGGTCAAGGTACGGAAATGCTTAAACAGAAAATCATCCTCCGCCCGTGCCAGCTTTAAATACTTCCTCGCTCGCCCTAGGAAATACTGAACACTCACGATCGACAATGCCATGAAGACCAAAAGCCCCAGAAAAACAGGAATCGAAATGAATCCCAAATAAATCATGCAGGACACAATAATGGAAATGTCCACGCAGAGAAAGGGAATTGCAAAGACGGTATTGGCGATCGTTTGCACATCTTCCGTCAGTGCGGCCAGCAGCTTACTGGGGCCGAGGGCTTCCAGTTGGGAAAGGGGCGTCGTCAGAATGGCATGGCTCAACCGAAGTCGCAGCCGATAGATGGAAGTTTGCGCCAACCGGATCAGCAAAAACTGCGCCATCACCGTGGTCAACAGAGATAGTAGCGTGAGGACAATAAACAGCCCGATCGACACTGACTTTCCTGCGATCGCTTGGTTAATCAAGGCAATTAACTGCGCACTGCAACCGCCACTAATTAAACCCGTCAGGATCGCGATCGTGACGTTTTGCCAGGAGGCTTTGAGCAGGAGCCAGAGAATGTTCATGGAGGATGCAACAGGTGACAGGGAGTGAAGGCGTGAAGAATCTCGATCGACGAAGTTTACTGATACCAAATTGATTTACTACCGCTACAGATCCGATCCCCCTAGCCCCTCTTATTAAGGGGGGAATTTGACTAAATTTTCTCAAAGTCCCCCTTATTTCTAGCGCAGCGGCGCGTAGCGCGGGGATTTAGGGGGATCGTTATGTGTGGCAATTACAAGTTGATTTGGTATTAGCCTATCGAGAAAACGGGGCGATCGACAAGCGATGGTGAGATCCATTGCTACTTGGAACCAAAGACATAACAACCACTAATCCAATATCTGAAACGACTGGAAAAAACCATCCACACTGCGGGTCAAATTTCTCTCCCGATTCGTTTTGACTACCAAGGTATACACCCGCTGTTTTGCAATAAATACCCGCGCCCGCCCCGTCGAGCCTTCCTTTGGAAAGGTCAGTTTAAACTCAATACCGGGGTAGCCTTTCAGCGTCATGCGACTTTCCGCCAAAATTTTGCCATTTTCCTGGGCGATCGTGCGGCGCAATCCCGCAAAGGCGTCTTCTAGTTCTGCCGTTGTTTGATAAATGGCCACCGCAAAATCTTCATAGGCCACCGAATAGCGCACCTCTTCTTGAGTCCGCTCCACTTCAAACAAATGCAACTCCCGCTCGGCCTGTTCCTTCACCTCTCCTGGCATCAGCACGCTAAATTTACCCGTTTCCGAGGTGAACCGCTTCCAGACGGATGGAGTTGCAGTGGGCGCAGCTTCTTGGGCAAGGCTGGTGAGTTGCAGGGTGGGTAGGGTCGGCAACCCGATCGCTAAAGACACAACTAGAGTGATTGGATAGAGTTTTTTCATGGATAACTTTCCCATTGACGGAATGATTAGCGAAGGGAGATGAATAGCATTCCAAACAAGATGAATAGGCTTAGATTGAGAGTAAGGCTTCAATTTCCGCAACCGTTGTTGGCAGTGATGCCGTGAGGACTTCAGAACCGCTATCTGTTACGAGCACATCATCTTCAATCCGAATCCCGCGCACATCGGCAAACTCCGCTAACCGCTCCCAATTGACTTGCTCGTCGTATCGTTCGCGACGGCTGGAATCCTTCAACAACGCGGGTACTTGGTAAAAACCCGGTTCGATCGTGACTACCATGCCCGCTTGCAAAGGCCGATCTAAGCGCAGGTATCCCAGGCCAAAGCGATCGCTGCGGTTTCGTCCTGGGGCATAGCCTGCCAAATCGCCCAAATCCTCCATATCATGGACATCCAGCCCCAACAAATGCCCCACCCCATGGGGAAAAAATAGGGCATGGGCATCGCTTGCGACCAAATCCTCCGGCTTGCCCCGCAGAATGCCCAGGTCAACCAGTCCCGTCGCCAACGTGACACAGGCCAGCAGGTGAATGTCGCGATACTCAACCCCCGGCTTGACCGCTGCGATCGCCGCATCATGGGCCGCCAGTACCACGTCATACACCGCCCGTTGCGTCGGTGAAAATTTGCCCGCCGTTGGCCAGGTGCGTGTCACATCTGCCGCCCAACCCTGCGCCGTTTCCGCGCCCACATCCGCCAGCAATAAATCCTGGGGTTGCAGGACATGGTGATAATGCTCGTTGTGCAAGACTTCGCCGTGAACCGTGACAATGCTGTTGTAGGCCGTTGTCATGTTGTGGGTCAGAATCACCTGTTCCATGGCGGCCCGCACCGCTGCTTCTGTTTGGGCGAATGTTTGGGCCGATCGGGTGGCGGCCATCCCGGCTTTGTGGGCTTGGACGGTGACGGCAGCAGCTTGGCGCATTTCCGCGATCGCGGCGGCATCCTGACACAGCCGCAGTTGCACGATCGCCTGGGCTAAGGCCAGATCGCGATCTTCAGGGCAGTTCGGCGCATTCACGCTGCGATCGAGGATGTAGCATTGGTCGCTGCGCTGTTCGTTGCAGAGTCCGATC
The DNA here is from genome assembly GCF_014697025.1 of Alkalinema sp. FACHB-956. Classification (NCBI taxonomy): domain Bacteria; kingdom Bacillati; phylum Cyanobacteriota; class Cyanophyceae; order Leptolyngbyales; family Leptolyngbyaceae; genus Alkalinema; species Alkalinema sp. FACHB-956. The sequence goes on from NZ_JACJRC010000007.1 coordinate 58,039, forward strand.
GTCGCCGCATCGATCGTCCATTGGGAAGGTTGCAGAACCGTCTGCGCGTTGGGCAATTCCGTGGGCAACAGGTCTGTGAGGGGATAGGCGGCATCAGCTCCGATTTCAGCGGCGATCTGTTCCCGCGTGGGGGATTCGCCATGCCAGAGGGCCGCTGCCGGGGGCGCATCGTCCATAAACAGCGTGAGTCGTCCATGCTCTAGGTGAATCGCTGCGTTGGGAAGGGGCAAGCCTGCAAAGTAGAGAAAATGGCTACTGGCGCGGAAGGGATACTGATTGGCTGGAAAGTTGCGGGATGGCCGATCGCCCGACCACAGGAGCACTGGAAAATCCACCAGCTTGGCGAGTTTCTGGCGACGTTGTTGCAGGATTTGGGCGATCGGCATGGTGGTTGCAAAAAGGAGAAAAATGGCTAGCAGGGCTGAAAAATGCCCTCATCACCATCATAAGGCGGTTGAAACCGTGCCTACACAAACCGCCGGATGGGATCGTGGGATTCGATCGGGGTTAACGGCGAATTTCGAAGCCTTCAAAGCCTTGGGGGGCTTCATCGTTGACAATAACCTGGTTCACCTTGGCGGAGAGTGGCCCCTGGTGGCACCAACGCAGCATGGCCTCAACTTGAGCACGATCGCCCTGAAAAACGGCTTCTACGCGCCCATCGAGCAAGTTTCTGACCCAACCCGTTAGTCCAAGAATATTGGCTTGTGCCTTGGCTGAATAGCGATAGCCGACGCCCTGTACCCGGCCCGAAATCCACACATGGACACAAACCACCGATTGACTCATGACAACCTCCCTACGCAACCTTCCTGGAATGAATTTTAAATCCCCAAATATTTCAATTTATCCTATGCATGACGCTCCGTAGCCCTGTAATCTACGAATATTGGCAACAAAATCGTTACAGAAAGTTGACAAATTCTATGACTGAGCTACCCCCCCTGAATGCCGAAACCCTTTGGGGCATCCTACGGGACACGATCGAAGATGCCACGGCCAATCAACTGGTCTGGTATTACTTGGGCTATCGCTTTGATGCAGCCACGGCCCAGTGGGACAATTCCCAGGTGGCGGAAGACTGGCGCGAAGCCTATCCCGAACCGCCGGATTTCATTGAAAGTCGTCCGGCGACGGTGAAGTTGACCCGATCGATTCCCGCAGAGAATAAGCAGTTGCTGAAGGAACAACTAGGGTTTGAAGGCTATAAGGTCAATGAACTGGTACCCCGCAAAACTCGCCGCGCAACCCTGACGAATTGGCTGTTAAGCTACATGGCCCTGCACCAGTTACCGCTTTGATGAATCCCCCCTTTTTCCTGCCGTAGCCGCTTTGTAGAAGATAGTTTGTCGGAGATAGCTTAGGAGATAGGGGGGCTCGGATCGGTTGCATTAATCAATCAGGTTGGTCTGCGCAATCAGGTTGGTCTGCGCAATCAGGTTGGTCTGCGCAATCAACTTTGAAAATAATCAACCACAGCTTGGGCGATCGATTTATTCCCATCTTTCGCTAATGGTTCCGCCTTGCGCGGTGGCGTCATCGGTTGGGCCAGAAAGCTCCAATCCCCGGTGAAAAAGTCCTCTGCTTCGACAATTTGGTGCTGGGCGTAGTCCTGAATACCCTCTAACAAAATGGGGGCTTCGGCAAAGCCTTCGCGGGTGATGCTGATGATGGGAACATCAAAACGGCAGGCTTCAGAAAAGGTGCTGTATCCCGGCTTGGAAATTAATCGTCCCGCCAATGCTGCAAAGTCGATCGGACGATAGAATCGATCATCTACACGAATCAAGTTTGGTAATTCTGGCGCAGACAAATCGAAACAAATAAAGATATAGTCTGGGAAATGCTTGACATTCTCGTAGGGAATTCGGTTCAAACCCAGTCCCCCAAAGGTTAGCAAAACGATCTTTTCCTGTGGGATTGCCCCTAGGTTAAATGCTTCTTGTACTTCCTCTGGCGTAAATCGCGACAGGACGCCTGTTAAGCCTACGTCGATCGTAGAACTGAAGGCGGGCATCGGTTCACTGAAGGGCATGCGAAATAGGCGATCGGCTTGGCTAAAACAATCGCCAATCCAGTCCGCTAGGTCGTTGAATTCTGGGTATTCATCTCCCCAAGCTCGGTAGATAAAATCCCAGCCGAAATTACCCATCATCCAGCAGGGAATGCCCGCTGCCTGGGCGATCGGGGCGGCGAGGGGCGGAATATCACCCAAAACCAATCCCACGCGATTTTGCTTGAGAAAGTTGGCCTCCGATCGAATCAACGCTTGGGCTTGGGCGCGAATCTCTTTGAGCTTGTCCAACGTGGCGGGTAAATCCATGGTCAAGCTATCTGCCTGAATTACGCCCACATCAAAGGCGCGGGGCCGATGAATCCAATCCCCCGGAAAGTAGGCTTCCAAGACCGATCGCGGGGCGGTGGTGGCCAAAATAATGGTGATCTCGGGGTTGAGCGTTTTGATTTCTGCCGCGATCGCAGCTGCCCTTGTCGCATGACCGAAGCCATGGTTCGTAATTGCGAGATAAAGGATGGGTGAAGCCATAGAAACCTGTCAGGGATAGCCTTTCTCTCCCAGTCTAAAGCCTTCAGGCGTGACTGAGGCGGTCTAGAGGTAGTCTATGGGTATTAGTCGAATGATATGAGTCTATTCATACTAGTCAAAGGCTATGGATTAAATCACCCAAATACATCCATCAAGATTCATAAGCTCAGCGACAATTCTTGTGTTTTTCTATATCGTTTTCTGATAATTGTTTCGCTGAATGCATTGATTGATACATTAATCAATGCGCCTATTAATTATGTATTAGCTTGGTAGAGAGGAACCCTGTTTCCTATATGTTTTTCTGATGTATTTTCTGCGCGATTTTAGGAAATTGCGAGATTTTTTGGCTGATCTAATCTATGCTGAAGTGTATACTTGAGTGACAGTTTGTCGAGTTGGAATTTTTGAGTTAGAACCTTTTCCTGAAAAGTCTTGCATTAGTATAAATGATCGGTTCTAATGGCTTGTTGTTTGATCTGATTAGGGGTAAGCTCCGAATCAGAATCGATATCTGAATGCTAAAAAGTGTGTTTCCTCTAGTGTTGTCCTCGGATTCCAAAATTTTTATCCATATAGAGTGATTTTATAGAGCGATTCTGAAAAGTTACAGTTAAAACTATAGAAACTGTGAAAAATGTGTTTTGTTGAGGGATCTACTCCCTTGTTTCTCTGTTGGTTTATTCTTTCTTTGTAAGTCTAAATTTGTAGGTCTAAATTTGTAGGTCTAAACTGGTCAGCTGAAGCTTGCAAGTTTGAATGAATCTAGCTTGTTGAGTACTGCTTTGCTAGCAGAGTATTCAACTTCTAGATTGAATGACCGTTAAAGTTTCTCTTTGAAATTTCTCTTTGAAATACTGACTAAGTTGCTGCCGTGGGCTTGAAGAGAGTGCTGTTTACCCCAAGGCCGCTTTTGCTGAGTCCTCGTGCGCAATTTCAGCAATATTTTCAAAATTGCAAAAACTGTTCAAATTATTTAAGGCTTGTTGGACTATGCGATCGCCAACCGCATCTTCTTCATCGTTTCCCCCCACTTCGTCGATCAAATTATTGTTGATTGAGGCTTGTGAGGCCGATCGCAGAACGTATCGCCAGTATCTCCAGTCGCACAGGGATCGCACCTACGACGTAATAGAAGCAAATAGCCTCGTGTCTGCACTGGAAATGTGGCAGGCCCACCAGCCCGATGTGGTGGTGCTGGCGTGGAATTTCCCAGACGGGAATAGTTTGGAATTTTTGCAAAGACTGGAGGGGCATCCCGTCCAAAACCCTCTGCCAGTCATCATGCTCACTGACCCGAAGGATGAACCTGGGATCATTCAGGCGATGCAGTTGGGGATCGCTGACTATTTGATTAAAACCGATCTGACACAGACTGCCTTTGTGACTTCAGTTCAGCAGGTCTACCATCGTTTTGCCCTAGCCCGTCGATTGCAACGTTTCCAGCAACAGCAAGCAATCATTGCCAATATTGCGTTGCGGGTTCGGCAGTCCCTCCAATTGCAGGAGATGTTGGAGGCGATCGTGCTGGAGGTGCGGCAATTTTTGCACACCGATCGGGTCATCATTTACCAATTCAACCCAGACTGGTCGGGCACCGTGGTTGCAGAATCGGTGGTTCCGCCCTGGTTGCCCAGTTTGCAACAGCAGGTGGCTGATACTTGTTTTCAGGATCCCATCGTTGGCTTGTCTTACCGTGAAGGCAAGATGTTTGTTGCTAATGACATCTATGACGCGGATTTAACCCCATGCCACCTGCAATTACTGGAGCAGTTCCAAGTCAGAGCCAACTTAGTTGTGCCCATTTTGTTGCCCGAGGATGATCCCTCGTCGCTGTGGGGCTTGTTGGTGGCCCATGAATGTACCGCTGCACGTATTTGGGAAGACTCCGACCTGAACTTGGTGCAGCAACTGTCTGTGCAATTGGCGATCGCCATTCAGCAGGCGACGCTTTACCAGAACTTGCAAACGCTCAATGCCTCCTTGGAACAACAAGTTGAGGAACGCACCCAAGCTCTGGCAACTAGTGAGCGGCTATTTCGAGATATTTTTAACCACAGCTTTCAATTGCTGGGGATCTTGGACTTGCAGGGGCATCTGTTGGAAGTCAATCAAGCCGCGTTGGCGATGAAGGGTCTTTCGTGGGAGGCCGTAGCCAATTGCCCCTTCTGGGAAACCCCTTGGTGGGACATTTCCACCACCCTGCGCCAGCAAATTCGATCGGCGATCGTCCAAGCCAGCCAAGGCGAACCATTTCGTCAGGAAATCGAAGTGTTAAATCGGGATCGCCAAGTGATTGCCGTTGATTTTTCCCTTAGACCGCTTTTGGATGCTTCCGGTGCAGTCCGTTTGCTGATTGCAGAAGGGCAAGATCTCAGTCAGGCCAAACGCACTGAAGCCACCTTACGGTTACAGGCCCAAACTCTGGATCAAATTAGTGATGCCGTCATTTCCACAGATGGCATGGGAACCATTTGCAGTTGGAACCAATCCGCAGAAACGTTATACGGCTACACGGCTTCTGAGGCGATCGGGCAAAATGTTGAATTTCTCTATGACGATCCAGAGGATGTCAGAACTCAAGTCTTGGGGCCGCTCCTGGCCAACGGAAGCCACGAAGCGGAAGTGCGGGTGCGCACCCAATCGGGAGAACTCCGTTATGTCAGTGTACGACTCACGGCGGTGTTAGACGATCACGGGCATTTAGTGCGTTTGCTGGGCTGTGCTAACGACATCACCGATCGCAAACAATCGGAAGTGTTGCTGCGCAATAGTCAGGAGTCCCTGCGCCGGAGTGAAGAATTCCACCGCTTGGCGATCGAGGCAAGTGGCATAGGAACGTGGGATTTGGTATTACCAGCCAATACCTGTTTTATTTCACCGCAAATGGCGCGATTGATGGACTATCCAGACACCCAAACGACGGTGCCAGCCTCGCAATGGCAGGAATCCATTCATCCCGACGATCGCGCGAAGATGACGATCGCGCTGAATGCAACGATCGAACAAGATCTCCCCTTTCAGGTGGACTTTAGAATTCAGCTTCAGGATGGGAGCATCCGCTGGCTGTCATCGCGGGGGTCTCTGAGTTGCAATGCAACAGGAGATCCGGTGCGGATTCGAGGCGTTTCTGTGGATATCACCGATCGCAAAGCCGCCGAAGCTGTACAACAGGAAGCTGAGCAAAAACTGCAACAACTGAATCAAGAACTTGAAGCCCAGGTTGCGCGACGCACGGCTGAATTGCAAGCCCTCTCGGAACGCCTGAAACTTGCCTTAACATCAGGAGCCGTGGGGTGTTGGGATTGGGATATTACGAGCGATATCGCATTTTGGGACGATCGAATGTACGAAATGTACGGTATCGATCAAGCTGCAACCACCGAGTTACCCTACCAAATTTGGGTGAGTTGCCTGCATCCCGACGATCGTGCGGCCACAGTGGAAATGCTGAATCAAGCCCTGCGAGGGAATGCGGTCTATAATCCCCAGTTTCGCGTTGTGCTCCCCGATCGTACGATTCGCTATGTCCAAGCCTATGGAACTGTTTTACGCAATGCAGAAGGCATTCCCCAAAAAATGATTGGGCTGAATCTTGACATCACTGCGCAGAAACAAGCCGAAGCCGAAAACCTGCAATTAAAGGAACGCCTACAATTTCTTCTATCGGCCAGTCCCGCTATTATTTTTACCCTTCAGCCGGGGGGAGCTCAAACTGTGACGTTGGTGAATGATAACCTGCGTGAAATTTTGGGCTATGAACCTGATGCGTTGATGGTGGAGGCTAAGGTTTGGAAGCGCTATCTCCATCCAGAGGATGCAACGCGGCTGGCTGCGGATCTGGAGCAGTTGTGGGATAGTAACTCCCATGTTCTGGAATATCGTTTTCGCCATCGGGCAGGGCATTATCTCTGGTTCCAGTTGGGATTGCGGTTGGTGCGTGATGCCCAAGGGGAACCGATCGAAATTGTGGGCTATGCGGTGGATGTGAGCGATCGGAAACAAGTAGAAATCGCCTTAGCCGAGAGCCAGCATTTTATTCAACAAATTGCAGATACCTCCCCCCATATTCTGTATTTGTATGACATTCAGGAACACCGCAACATCTATGTCAACCGCGAAGTGGCAAGTACTTTAGGCTATTCGCCAGCGGCCATCACAGCCATGGGCGACCAGTTGCTTCCCCAACTGCTCCATCCCGAGGATCAGGACTACATCCTGCATCACTTGCAGCAAATGCAATTTATCCAGGATAACGAAGTTCGAACCACGGAATACCGTCTTAGACATGTCAATGGCGATTGGCGTTGGTTCTACACCCGAGATGCTGTGTTTCTGCGGGATAGTGAAGGGCTGGTGAAGGTTATCATTGGGTCTGCCCAGGATATTACTGACCGCAAACAAGCAGAACTAGAATTACGCAAAAGCGAAGAATTTCGGCGACGGCTCATTGAAAGCAGTAGCGATTGTATTAAGGTGATTAGCCTGGAGGGGGAACTGATCTATCTCAATGCAGGGGGCGTTTGTCTCTTGGAACTGGATAGTGCGGAGGATGTGCTTGGACAGGACTGGATGAGTCTGTGGCCGCAGGATTTTCGCCCCTATGTAGAGCGTGCAATGATTGCGGGACGATCGGGGGATGCTTTCCGCTTTCAGGGCTTTTGTCCCACGGCGAAGGGAACCCCTAAATGGTGGGATGTGGTTGTTACACCGGTTTTGGATGAGGATGGTCAGCCCTGCCAAGTGTTGTCGGTTTCCCGAGATGTGACGGAACGGAAGACTGCGGAGGAGCAACTCCAGCGAGCCAACGAACAACTCCAAATGACCAACGCAGAACTCGATCGGGCCACGCGCCACAAGGACGAATTTCTGGCCAATATGAGCCATGAACTGCGGACACCGCTCAATGCTGTGTTGGGGATGACAGAAGGGCTCCAGGATGAAATCTTTGGCCCTGTTAATGAAAAACAGATACGGGCACTCCGCACGATCGAACATAGTGGAGTTCATCTCTTGGATTTGATTAATGACATTTTAGATGTCGCTAAAATTGAATCTGGTCAAATGACCATCGATCGTCAGCCGGCCTCGATTCATTCCCTGTGCCAGAGCAGTCTGACCTTTGTGAAACAACAGGCGTTAAAAAAGGAGATTCAATTAGTTCTCCATTGTCCGAAAGATTTGCCTCAGATTTGGTTGGACGAACGCCGGATCCTTCAGGCGCTGATTAATTTACTCACGAATGCCGTGAAGTTTACCCTGCCGGGGGGCTGCGTCACCCTGGAGGTTACCTGTCCCGTGATTGATTTCGATCCTCACCTAAGACTTGATGAAAGTCTAGAGATTAATGACAGTTCATTGAATGCAAATGTTGATATAAATGCAAACGTTGATGTAAATTTAAACGTTAATGTAAATGACGGGTCTGTGAATAATGCTACGGTAAATGATGAGACTGTGAACGATGAGACTGCACCCCGATCGCTCAAAATCGCCGTAATCGATACGGGTATCGGAATTACCAAGGCTGATATTGCCAAACTCTTCCAGCCGTTTGTTCAGGTGGACAGTGCCCTCAATCGCCAACAAACCGGCACAGGTTTAGGGTTGGCCTTGGTGAAGCGCATTGTGGAACTCCATGGCGGCACCGTTAGACTGACCAGCGAAGTGGGAGTCGGGAGTTGCTTTGCGATCGAACTACCCTATACACCAACTGCAACGGAGGAGGAGTTATCTAGTGATGCGGCTCGCGAAGCCTCTAATCGCCAAAGATCTCGGTCAGTTTCTGGCGCAACTCCGGACACTCAGCAAGAAAAGCGCATCTTGCTCTGGTCAAAAGCCCATGGCCCAGAAAGCACGATCGTCAACTATTTAGAGGCGAAAGGCTATCGCGTTTTCTGGTGCCAAACGCAACAGGCCGCGATCGCACAAGCCCAGCACAGTCCTCCAGCACTTCTGGTTGTGGCTCTGAAGCAGTTGGAAGAACTAACAATTGCAGGGCAAGCCTCCGCCCCGGTGTCCACCGCCATTCCCTTCATTCGGCAAATCGCAGAGTTTGCAGACCTCCCGATCGTGGTACTGGGTCAACCCACAGCGATCGAAAATGCTGCGGAGGATGGTGTACCGCAGGACGATCGGGGTGTGGTTGAATATCTCCCAGCGTCCCCCCGGCCCCAGGACCTCGCCCAACTGCTCCACACGTTGCTCCGTTAACCGTTGCCGCAGCCTAGTCAAACGTTGTCGGAGCCTAGGCTGCAATGTTGCTAAACATCACAGGATTGCAAACAATTGCAAAACAGTTGACAGCGCCCCAGTTTACCCCTAGGCTTGTTTTTCATAGCTGACTGCAACCGTGTTTTTTAAGTCCCGATTGATCAGCTATGACCCCAAAAATTAAAGCGCTACCCAGCGTTGGTTCCAAGCAACAAAGGGTAGCTAAACCCCAAGCTGTTCTAGGCAGCTAGGCGGTCTGACACGGATTGTAACATTCGATCGGGCCACCCTACTTGTCCTGCGCAAAAGGGTGGCTTTAATTTTTGGGATTTCTTCCCACCCCTACACCTAGGAGAAATCCCATGTTTATTGGCTTTGACGATTCCGATCGCGCGATCGATCCGGAACAGAAACCGTTGCAATTTTATTTACTCGGCACTCGCGAAGAAGTGCAGTCAGCGATTAATCAGTTACACGTTTTGCGATTTAGCGATCGCGTGCGTTGGAGTCCTCCCATTCCCGTCCTCGGTTCCGATTGGAAATACATCAGCATGATGGAGCGCGATCGGGCAACGGAGTAAGGGCGATCGCGCTTCAAAACCGGGATTTTCAGAAAATCCCGGTTTTTGGAAAATCCCGGTTTTGGGGACAGGCGCGATCGCATACGAAGTAGGAGTGATACAACTAAAGGGCGATCTGGTGATTCACTCCACAAACTCGAAAAATTCCCCCAGCATTACCGAGGCGTTTATGAGACAACAGGCAAAAACTTCGGGTCTTTCCGTACAGGCGATCGCCGGTTCCTACGTCGTCCTGTTGGGCATGAACATGCCAAAAAGCGCGGTCAAAGGGGTTCTCGGCTTCGCGATCGAACGCATTGACCACACCGAAGATGAACGCTACTGGCTCAAGGGCTTTAAGACCTTTGAAGAAACCGACCCCGGCGTTCCCACCGGGAGCTTAGTCTCCAGCTTAGAACATCCCATCCAAGCCTTTCTCTGGGGGGACTTCACCGCCAAACCCAACCATCGCTACACCTACCGCGTTGTCGCCATGCGGGGCAAACCCAAAAAACTAGAACCCGCCGAAACCGTTGAACTGACCATCCAAACGGAGGACGAAGCCCAGGGAACCCATGTGGTGTACTTCAACCGAGGGGTGGCCGGATCCCAAGCCTATGCCCGCAAGTTCAAAAACAAGAAACCCGATCAAGTGGCCAATGATGCGGCGTGGCAATGGTTGTCGCGGGGGCTGGTGGAAGCGCTGCTGGCCTTCATCGCCCAGGCAAAAGGGTCGCGCTACAGTCTCCGAGCGGCGCTCTATGAGTTTCACCACCTCCCCGTTTTGCAAGCCTTTGGGGCCGCCGCCCAGTCCGGGGCAGAGGTCAAGATTGTCTACGACGCCAAGGAAAATCAGGGAAATTATCCCAACAAAGCCAATCGGAAAGCGATCGCCCAAGCAGGCATTGAAGCCCTAACCATTCCTCGACAGGCCAATTCCAGTTACATCGCCCATAACAAATTTATTGTGCTGCTGAAGGATGGGCAGCCTGTACAAGTCTGGACGGGTTCAACCAATATTACCGACGGCGGACTGTATGGCCATTCCAACGTGGGGCATGTGGTGCGGGATGCCAAGATTGCTAGCCAGTTTCTCGACTATTGGACGGCCCTCAGCCAAGATACCCCTGCCAAAGCCTTGCGCCCCCTCAACGACGATCGCACCCCCGTTCCCCAGAAAAAGTTAAAGTCCGGTGAGATGCATCCCATCTTCAGCCCCCGATCGTCCCTAGAAGCGCTGGATTGGTATGCCCAGCAAATGGATACCGCAAAATCCGCTATCTTCTTCACTGCTGCTTTTGGTGTGAACGATCAACTGGAATCGATTCTCTCCCAGGACAAAGATTATCTACGCTATATCCTGTTGGAAAAAGATGGAGGAGACATAGAAAGTTTACGCCGAGATCAAGATAATCGCATCGCAGTAGGGAGCGTGATGAAAGACAATCGCGATCAGGAAGATAAACCTTCGGGCGAAATCCTCGATCGTTGGAACTACGAAAAAACAACGGGGCTCAATACCCACGTTCGATTTATCCATACGAAATATCTGTTGGTTGATCCCTTGGGCAAAAATCCCTTAGTTGTTACAGGTTCCGCCAACTTCAGCGAAGCCTCCACCCGCAATAATGATGAAAATATGCTGCTCATCCAAGGAGATACGCGGGTTGCAGATATTTACCTTGGGGAATTTATGCGATTGTTCAACCATTTCTATACCCGTTACTGGATGCAGGTGAATCGCACCGCAGAAACAGTGTCCTCTCGCTATCTAGTCCCCAATGATTCTTGGACAACGGAGTACTATGTCAAGGATTCCCCCAAGGCAAAGGAACGCCTGTATTTTTCTGGGAAATAGCCACTTAAATAGCTACTTAAGAAATAGCCGCTTAAGTAGCCGCTTAAGTAGCCACTTAAATACCGCTTAAATAGCTACTCTTAGAAACAGCCAACTTCCTAACTGGTGCGTGCTGCGCCCTCTCCGTGGCCATCAATCACGAGGGATTTTTGCAATTGCGCGATCGCGGTGAGAGACTGCTGATGGCTGGTTTGATTACCTTGGGCATTAAACAAGCGAGCGGCTTCTTTGAGATCGCGAATGGCACTAATGCGATCGCCTAATTTTGTCCTTGCCATGCCTCGGTAGAAATAGGCGGAAGCCTCTTGATCATTCAGCCGAATTACTTCGCTGAAGTCTTCCACCGCACCCATCTTGTTCCCCATCTGGAACCGCACGAGCCCCCGCTGGAAATAGGCGGGCGTGCAGTTGAAATCGGCGTGGATGGCGTAGCTATAATCTTCGATCGCGCCCATGGGATTGCCCAATTCCGCCCGAATCACCCCGCGATTGCAGTAGGCCAAACTGTTACAGGGATTAATCAAAATCGCTCGATTCAAATCCGCGATCGCCCCTTCCTTATTGCCCAACTCATAGCGCACGAGACCACGATTGTTATAGGCGACATCGTGATCGGCATTCATTTGAATCACTTGGGTGTAATCCAAAATGGCACCCTGTTTATCATCCAATTCGTAGCGAGTTAAGGCGCGATTGAAATAAGCATCAGTATCATTTTCAGCCAGGACTGGATTTTCAAAGCGATCGATCAACCCTTGCATCACTTCCGCCGCCGTGGTGCGCAACCCGACCGCAACCTTGGGAAACACCACACTGCGGGTTGCAATCGGGTGGAATCCTAGCAGGGCATATTGTCGATCGCAAACCAGGAAATTTTCGTCCGTTCCCAGAACTTTAAACCGGAATTGTTGGGGATATTTCCGTTTGAGTTGGGTGAGTTGACTCAACGTGTTTTGTAAGAACGACTTATCCGCCGGATTGGCGGTAGGCCGTTGGTGGATATAACGCGGTGAATGACTATGTTGAGCATCATTGAGATAGCCCCAGCCGATATCGAGTTTGCCACCGCGTTCCAGGAAGCCCCGAAACTGATGCAGTAAAGCGCTATCAAAGAAAGCCCGATCGGGGTAGGGAAAAACAATAATTAAACGGGATTGGGCTGTTTCCAGGGCTGTTTCGATCAACGCCCGACTGTTGGACGCCTGTTCTCGACCGGCCTCGCCTTTGGCCTGCACATCAAACACCAATTCGTAATCTAGTTTAGGTAAGCTCTCCTGAAGGGTTTGATCGCTGACGGCCACCAGTTGACTGCCCAATTCTTCCAATTGTGCTTCTTGGTGATCCATGCGATCGGCTAAATGACGCATCTGGTTTTGTAGTGCACTAAAATCCAGCATTTCCGGGAGCCGAGTCATCCAGCTCCCCATATTTTTTTGCTGGTGGTCTAACTGATGGGTAGAGCGATGCAGGCTATTGAGCTCTTGCTGAATCGGCTCGAGATGCTGGGCAACGAGGGTATCCAGTTGGCTCTGTAACTGGACCAAATCTGCTTCTGAAGCCGTATTGTCCAGTTGCTTTTCGATCGCAGCGATCGCGGTTTTCAATTCCTCAAGGGCAAGCAGTTGGTTGGGCTGCGGCTGACGGGATTGATGCGCTTCTTGTTCGTTGCTACGGACGATCGCGGTTAACGTCATCACTTGCTGGCGCAAAATTTTGCTGGTGACGCGCAACGGCCCCACATTTTCATCTAGCTTGACCTGTTGTAGCCGCAATTGCGTAATTTCTTCCACCAAGCGCATCCATTCCCGCCGGGGCACCAGATCGGTCACAAATTGCAGGAGGCTGTCCACGTCTTGCTTCAGGGTGGCGGTGTCGATCGGGTTGGGCATGGTGTTAAACCGCCGACTGAGATAGTCAATCTGGCCTTGCAGCACTTTCAGCGTGCTGGGTTTATAGGCTTTGGCAATTTCATTCACGTCGCCCCGCAGGGAGTCCATATTCACCTGCAACTGGAGCACATCTTTTTGGGATTCTTGCAACTGTTCCACCGTCGCGGTGCGATGGAGTCCGGCGGTCACTCGCTCGATCGCTGCCATCAAGCGGGTTTGCTCGGTTTGGAGATCTTCTACCGTTTGTTTGACTTCACCGACATGGTGACCTTCCAGAATATCGAGGCGATAGGATAACTGTTCATGCAGCGCGTTGAGGTTGGCCCGATTTTTCTGCATCACCGTTTTGCGCAGGTTGGCCAAGTCCCAAAAGGTGGGAAGTCCTTGAATTCGCCGATCGAGAATTTCTAATTGTTTATTGATCCGTTGATCGAGCTGGACAACATTGTTATTCAGTCGATTTTGTACCTGTTCATCCAGCCGATGACGGTTGACCACATTCAGAAGCATCAGAAACGAAATGGGCGCAGCACTGTAGGCAATTTGCTGCGTTGCGATCGCGGCAATGGAGCCGACCCCCGATCCCGCGAGCAGCGCATACTCGGTGACATCTAACCACTTTTCGTTCTTCATGTTGTCGGCCCCTGATGAATCTAACTTCCTTCTAAAATCGAGAACATCTCTCCCTCCTTTACACCGATTTTTTTGATTCATCAGGACTGCTTCAGCAGATCCCAAGATTTACTGATTATTCAGGCATTGTCTTTTCCTAGGAACCTTCGCTACAGTTGTTGCAGAGCCGTTAATACAATGGGAAGTGCGATATGAAAGGTGTTCGCGCACTGATTTTTGATGTCGATGGAACCTTGGCAGAAACAGAGCGCGACGGTCATCGCTTAGCCTTTAACCGAGCTTTTGTGGCCGCAGGTCTGGATTGGGTTTGGTCTGTGGAACTCTACGGGCAATTGTTGGAGATCGCAGGTGGGAAGGAACGCATGGCCCACTACATCCAGCACTATCAACCCGATTTTGTGCCCCCGATCGAGCTCACTGAATTTATTGCAGGTTTACATCAATCCAAAAGTCGCTTCTATCAGCAATTACTACAGGGCGGTGAAATTAAATTGCGGCTCGGTGTGCGTCGTCTCATCCAGGAAGCGCGGGAAAGCGGTGTGCGACTAGCGATCGCGACGACCAGTTCCCTAGAGAATGTCATCCCCTTGCTGGAGACGGCCTTGGAACCGGATAGCCCCAGTTGGTTTGAGGTGATTGCCGCTGGCGATATTGTGCCCCGCAAAAAACCCGCTCCGGATATTTACCAATACGTCTTGGACACCCTAGCCCTGGAACCTGCGGATTGCCTGGTGTTGGAAGACTCCCAGCAGGGGCTGCGGGCTGCGGTGGCAGCAGGTTTACAAACCGTGGTGACCTGTAACGATTACACGCGGGATCACGAGTTAACCACGGCGACATTAGTCGTAGATTGCTTAGGGGATGTGGACAATCCCTTCCAACTGATTCAGGGCGACCTGCCAGAGAAAGCCCCCAATGCACAGTTTTTTGACCTGGCCCTGGCCAATGCGCTGGTTGCTGCTTAGGCTAGTTGCTGCTTAGGCTAGTTGTTGCTTAAGCTGGGGGAATGAACGCCTACGAGAAAATCTATGCCACGGTGCGCCGGATTCCCTACGGCCAAGTCGCCACCTATGGCCAAATCGCAGAACTCAGTAACTTACCCCGCCGCGCCCGTTTGGTGGGGTATGCGTTGTTTCGGGTGGCACCGGAGGCGGATGTGCCCTGGCATCGGGTGATTAATGCCCAGGGTGCAATTTCAGAGTCTCCCTTTCGGCAGGGCAACGATTACCTGCAACGATCGCTGCTGGAAGCGGAAGGAATCAAATTTAGTGCAGCGGGTAGGGTTGATTTACGGAAGTACCGCTGGCAACCGGATCTTGATCATCCGATCGCCGATGACCCGATCGCCGATGAACCGATCGCAAATGACCCAATCTCCCCGTCGGAGTCTGACCGTCTCTAGGCTTCACCATTAAACACTTGGAGTAACTCGCGGCAGAAGGTTTTGAGGTTTTCCTGGGCGTCCTCTGCGGGGTGGGCATTGCCTTCAAAAGTCCAGCTTTCGATCGTAGACATCCACCATTGCTTGCCCGCGTGGCTAAATCCCGCCAGTTCCACGCCGATCGATCGCTTCACCCCAGAGTCGGGATCCTTGTAAAAGCGAATCTGCACCAAGACGCTACGGCACTGAAACCGCCGACTCCAACCCGGAAAGTGAAATCCAATGTCGATTGATTCCGGATCCATTTGCTCGCGGGTGTCAGGATCGTTGGCCCAGGGTTTCAAGTCCGACTTGGCATCGGGAAACGATCGCTTAAAACAGTTCACCACCGTTGCAATCTTGCTTGCTGTTTCCAGGTTGGTTGCCAGTTCTGCCGCGTTCACGCCGCCCACTCCCTCGAAAAATGATCTGTCGAAAATGATCTGTGCTGGCTGTGCTGTAGCCTACACTTTACGTCCGTAACTGCATCATATGCAACTCCTGGGGGGGAATGTCGTACTGATTGATACGGTCAGGTAGGACTGGGCGGAAAATCGGTTGATTGCCCAAACGCTTGGTTTGGTGGGGCTTTAACGGTGTTCAGGGGCAGGCGATCGAAAAATAGCGAAGAAATTCTAAAAAAAGTGTTGACACAACCCGGGGAGTACCTGCTACTATTATTCTTGTGGTTGCGCGATGGGGCGTCGCCAAGCGGTAAGGCACCGGGTTTTGGTCCCGGCATTCCTAGGTTCGAATCCTAGCGCCCCAGTTAGAAGAATTTGATAGTTAAGTGGATCTAGTCTAAAACGCAAGTTTTCAAACTTTTTGTCATTCTCAACGTTCCAGGCTTCGTTGTTAGTTCAGATTTATAGGTCGCAGTGCCTCTGAAGGTTGTATGTGAATCCTAGCTTCAGTTTTTCTTTTCTGCTAATCAGATATTTCCTTCTGTTGGATCGTTCCCAAGCTGTTCAATGTTCGCCAGTAGTCCTGGAACTTGTCGTTGCAAATTTGTAATGTATCCAGTCAAAGTCTCCAAAACATTGCATTCTTGAGCCTGTTCCCCTGACCCGAAACAAGCCTGTATTGCCTTATCGTACTGTCGCATCGGCAGTACCCGCGTCTTGACAACTTCAAATCCTAGTTGCTGAATCAATAACCATACGACTTGCTCCAAACAAATTACTCGCCCTTCTAATCGTTGATAAATTTCCTCTGACAATTTTGGCAATGCTGCCAAGCAGACTTTATCGCCAGTCAATAACAAAAAATCTGGCTGTGATCGTGTTGCCAAAATTAATTGCTGCTCGCCTTCATGAATCACATTCCGAAACTGATTCAAATACTCCAACTCACTCAAAGAGTCCTCATCCATTATGATTGAAATGGGCCGACACGCATTCACTACAGCAATTGCCATATCCCACACTACATCGGAATACTGTTGCCGCCGCTTTTTCTGACTAGAAAACCAATAGCGAGCTGTGGGTAAAATTTGCAAATTCGATCTCTCAATATGTAGCACATCAATCGCCTCGTAAAATAGACTCATTGCTACTAGTTTATGAATAATATCATTATCAAGAAAGCAAACACGATCCACAAACTTACTCAAACCATTGTCGATCCAAATCTAACATTGTAACTAAATAATCGATTGTTTCGTCATTCAATTGACTCCAATCTAAATGCTGACATAAAATTTGGTTAATTAAATGAGGAGCATGGACAGCCGGTTCTAAAGTTTTCAATGCTTTGATCCCTATCCGCCAAATCATCTCTTTGTCTGCTTTTGTATAAGCCCGTCCTGCTCGGTTCCAAGCAATGTTTAAGGCAACAACACCTGGTGCGACATGGTCTTTCTTGGCTAATCTTAAGGATTCTTGTGCTAGTTGTTCACCTGTAATGTATCGTCGCCAAATATCATAACTCATCGCTGATCGACCAATTAGCAATTCTTGTGCTACCTGATTAGCTTCATCTTCATCAGCATCATCCGTAGCGACTGCTACCCGCTCATCAACTAATGGTTCATCTTGCCTCACATGACCGCACAACAAGTGTCCTAGTTCATGGGCTGCAATAAATAATAAGCGTGCTGGAGATTTATCTTTCAAACTTACAATAATCACGGGACGATCAACAAAATATGCCACCATTCCCTGGAAGCGGTGTACGTCAGGTGGAAAAGCTGAAAAATGCAATACTGGAATTCCGATTGACCAACAGAACTGGACTAATCCCAATAAATCAACTGCATCTTGCGATTGCATAATTTGTTGCCGAATGCGATCTATTGACCAATTTGCCAGTCCTAAATAAGGCTGCTTGCACCCGTAGGCTACTACTTCTGCAACCCTGGAAGCTAATGCACGTGGAATGGTCAGTCGATTCGTATCTGTTCCATTTTTCAATTTAAACTTTAGTTGAAATGCAGATGCAAAACTTACCTCTGAATTTTCCGTTAGTAGAGATCTAAGATTGACGTTCAACCGATTTGCTAAGTAGGCTGCGCCTTCTAACAAAACATCGGGATCTTGGTCAGCCTCATCCGTCCACCAATCCGGTAACCCTACTTGACGGATATATTTTCTGGAAAAACCTACATTCACTAGACGATCGTAGAGGTCAGCCATCTTTATCTGAACTTGCGTCATGGCATACCTCCTATCAACCTGCAATTTCCGAGCAAACCGTTGATTGTCTCTCTCAATTATGGCATACGGATCCGAAAACATAATAATGAGGAGCAAGATTTTCAAAACTAGCCTGAATTATGGCTACTAAGTGGATTCATAATACAAGAGAGGGAATACAGCCCTTTGCTTGACTGATCGATACAGCAACCCACAGCAGAAAAGGTTTCAGGTGTTGCATCTGTTTCTTGTCGTTACGCAATCCGCTGTAGTAGACCTCAATATATAAGGTTGATGAATATAATTTTACAGAAGACTGTAACCCGAGTCTGTTCAAGCAGCAGCCGATTATCAGTACTGCATACAACGAACTAGTAGTGAGTTAAAATTTCGTGAAACCTGTATACCGAAATAAGTCAGGGCAGTACTATCTCGGCAAATGTGAGGAAGTTTTGCTGCATAAGAAGCTACAAGATATTCAAGGAAAGGTAAACCTTATACTTACGTCACCACCTTTCCCTTTGAATAAAAAGAAAAGGTATGGCAATATGAAAGGTGAAATTTATCTAAAGTGGTTTACGGATTTAGCACCTCTTTTTGCAAACCTGTTAGCTGATGATGGTTCTATAGTTATTGAATTAGGAAATGCCTGGGAACCTAAACGACCCGTTCAATCATTGTTGCCACTTCAGTCTTTACTAGGTTTTGTTTCACATGAGAAAGCTAATCTACGGCTTATCCAACAATTTGTATGTTACAACCCTTCTCGGCTGCCATCTCCTGCTCAGTGGGTCACAATTGAACAGATTCGGGCTGTAGATAGTTATACAAATGTTTGGTGGATGGCAAAGAGTGATTTTCCTAAGGCGGATAATTCCCGACCAGAAGTGCTACGCCCGTACAGTAAAAGTATGCAAAGGCTGCTGAAATCAGGAAAGTTCAATGCTGGCAGAAGACCTTCACAGCATAAGATTAGTGATAGTGGTTTCTTAAACGATAGAGGTGGTTCTATTGCTCATAATTTCATTGAGTTAGAAAGCCTTACACCGGGATGTGAGCCACGCCTACCAAACGCCTTTTCCATGTCTAACACCTCGTCCAATGACTTCTTCAGCCGGATATGTCGTGAGAAAGGTATAGAAGCACACCCAGCTAGAATGCAAGTGGGGCTGGCTAAGTTTTTTATTGAATATCTGACTAATCCTGATGACTTAGTTCTTGATCCGTTTGGTGGGAGTAATACTACTGGCTATGCAGCAGCCCTTTGTGGCCGTCGATGGCTAACAATTGAAGAAAGAGAGGACTATGTGGAGCAATCACGGCTCAGATTTGAAGATCCTGCGCTAAGGTATAAAAAGTAGCTTCTATTTATAGAATTATGGGAATTAGTTCTCGGATTATCCAACCCGACTTTTTCAAGCGAGATACTAACGGAGAGTGGCAAACAGGTCTTTTTGTAGGTAGGCCATTTCGTCTCAGTTATAGCAAAGCAGAAATTTTAGTTGCTGATTCGTGGAAGGAGCGTGCCAAAGGAATTCCCCAAGGCTGCTTTCTCCTTGCATATTATGACAATGAACTTGATGACAAGTCAAATGCTGAAGCAATGCTGCTGAGGGTTCTTCAACCTGCCAAACTGCCAACTGATCAAGATGTGATCAGCAGTATGGTTGAGTACTACAAAGATGGACTACAGACAGGTTCAACCAGTCGCTCCCAATTAGATACATTCACACGTTATGAGTTTTCATTCAGTGGCCTTGAGTGCTCTGTTTTAGGTTCTTTCTATCTAGATCAGAATGATAAACTTCGTTTCGGAGCCGACTTAGAAAATTTCTACAGTGCTCATCATTATAAAGTTATAAAACCTTCAGCCGATATTTTAAAATTTATTGTGAATTACCGTGAAGATTCTGTGCCAGGTGGAGCAGGAGATGTTCCAGTTGGTAAAGTTCGTTACAGTTCTAGCCAGCGTTTCCAACAGCAGGAATTGGATGTTCCAGTCTACGTACAAGCTCCCGATTTTGCGGGAAAACGAACTGCATTATTTGGGATGACTCGAACAGGAAAATCTAATACTGTCAAAACTATTATTCAAGCCTGTGTGAAAATGAGCGAGCAGGCAACGCTCATCTTAGATCAAGGAGAACAAGAGCCTCCTGACGAGATTCTCGATCCTTGGAATGAGAATAAGTCGCCCAAATACCCCATTGGGCAGATTATTTTTGATATAAATGGTGAATATGCCAACCCCAACCTACAGGATCAAGGTACAGCCATATTTCAGCTTTACAGAAGTCAGACTCAGCGATATTCAACTGTTCCTAGAGAAGCCGATGTTAAAGTCTTAAAGGTCAACTTCTACCGAGAAATTGAAGAGGGCTTTGAGTTGCTTTGTGGTCATCCAAATATTGTGGCAGACTCTACTAAATACATGATTAACTTCAAAAATATTAGCTTTTCAAAACCTGAAGATTATGACGCGAACAGATCTGCGGCAACTCGATATGACAGACGCATAGCTGTGTATCTTTGCTGTCTGTATAGAGCAGGCTTTCCTTTGCCAATCAACCTCAAGACTATTAGGTTCTCTGCCAATGCAGAAGTCAGAAAAGCTATAGGAACAGTAGATCCAAGTAAGGGTATATCTTTTGAGGAGGCATGTAATTGGTGGGAGAAGCTGTATGAAGTCTATGATACAGATCCCTGCTTTGCAAAATATAAGCAGGATAATGGGAAAGAGTGGGCTGATGATGAACTCAAGGCTCTGTTAGTCATGTTAACTCGCAAGAGTGATGGGCGGATGGTTACAGGCTATCGTAATCTGAAGAGTGTTATTGAACAACATACAGATCGAGATCAGACACCATTTGATCAAGACATTCTACAGCAATTGAGACGTGGGAAAATAGTGATAGTGGACTTATCACTGGGTGATGAAGGAGTTCAGAAAATGTTTACCGAAAGAATTACACGGAAAATTTTTTATGATTCCTTGGCAAGATTTGTCCAAACTCGGCCTAATAATTTTATTCAATTCTACTTTGAAGAGGCGCACAACCTATTCCCAAAAAAAGACGACAAAGATCTATCACAAATCTACAATCGTCTTGCCAAGGAGGGTGCGAAACTTCATCTTGGGTTGGTTTACGCAACCCAAGAAGTGAGTTCGATTAGTAGTAACATTCTGAAAGCAACTCAGAACTGGTTTATATCACACTTAAACAATGAAGATGAAACAAGAGAGTTACGTAAGTATTACGACTTTAGCGACTTTACGGAAAGCCTAATACGCTTTAGTCAGGATACTGATAAAGGATTTGTCAGAATGAAAACTTATAGCAACCCTTTTGTTATTCCCGTTCAAGTTAATCGCTTTCCTATGGAAATGTAAGTTCATACATGTCGTTAATGGCATCACGATATGGGATATATTAGTCGTAACGATCGCCGTCCCTTTGAGGGCGCAAGCAAAGCCTCACATCAACACATCATCAACGATCCTGAAGTTCGAGCATTAATGGATCGTATTTATAAGCCTGACAAGAATTCTGGGATCACAGCAGCTGATTTAGTCGTTGATTTTGAGCCACCCGATAAGAATCCTATCCAATTTGTGATAGCTGTAGATGGTGGCTATACCGAATCAATGATTGAGATGAATTTTCCATCTCGAACAATTCATTTTATGCAATTTGGCGCACTTTTCTTTGAGCAAAAAGAGCTCGAGTGTATTGATGCATCTCCTTTTATTGCACCAGAAGATATGGCGAAGCTGAAAAACATTGAACGATTGAAGCTGGCCTTGCCCACAAAAAATATTTGTTTCAAAGATCAACCTAGCCTGAAAGCTAGTGTTTTGAGAGCTATTTATGAGTTTTTCAAAAATAATACGATGGATGAGGGCAATAGTTTGTTAGATACCTTGGCATGGTTTGTCTTCCGCAGATATAAGCCACCTGCTCAACAAACTCAACAAGATGGCAAGTGGAACCTCGCGACAAATCCACGTAGCCCGGATCTTAATCAAGTTACTCTCAAGCTGGAGGAGATGGATTCAGAGTTCACATTTCCTTGCCCTGAAACTGGTGAGAGAATTTATTTGACTGATATTTTTCGTCTTCATGAAGTGATTGAAGAAGAAATCGGAGCAGGTGGGATTATGGGATATCTGACCAATGTAATTGAGCATTTAATTATCATTCATATTATCAGACAACTTCTGAAGCGACAGCCAGAAATGCTACGTCGTTTGTTCTTTATTAAAGATGGTTCAGCTGGGTTCTTTGGCCAAACGGCGCGGCTACACGAACCAATGCTTGATTTAATGAACTGGCTGATGAACAAGCACGGTATCTTTTTAGCTGCCTTAGAAAAAAGTGGTGCATTTGTTGAACATGCACAAGAAATCCAGCCAAAGCTCAATCCTGGCTGTGCGCTTGTGTTGACTGATGAATACATTTATAACCATATACTCCCTGGCCCTGGGGATCCATCTCGTCCCTATGCATCAACCAGTAATTATGGGCACAAAGTAATTTTTAAGACGCGTAAAGGACAGATGCATGTTCTCTCGGTTCCTGTGAGGGGGCTTCAGAAATCACCTAGTCCTGAAGACTTACCGAATCTACAAATCATTCTTGCAAACGTTGAAGGCTTGCACTGTGATATGTACGATTCTGCTCTATTTCCAGTGGCTCTAGTGAATAAGTTAGTCAGTCTATCAGCTCATCCTAGCCAGCGTATCCTCAACAAATTTGCCAGTCAAGCGATTGGGTAATTATCTGTAAAGATTACGGTATCCATCCTTGATCTCTCATCTATTTCATCTTCTGAAACTTCCATCTGATGGATGTATTTCAAACATTCCCCATATTTCCTGAATCGATATCCATCAAATTGTCTTGACTACTGCTGTTGCTACGGAGTATCAGAATGGCTACTGGATTCCCGTAGGACGTATCCGACGCTGCGAACAGTGTGGATTAGGCGTTCCTCCTGTTGTTCCTCCAATTTGAGCCGTAGGTAGCGGATGTAGACTTCGATGATGTTGGAATCGCCCATGAAGTCATAGCCCCAGACATTTTCGAGAATTTGGTTACGGGTGTAGACTTGCCGGGGGTGACGCATCAGGTATTCCAACAGGTCAAATTCCTTCGCTGTTAGTTCGATCGCCCGATCGCCCCGCTTAACTTGCCGAGTGCGCCGATTCAGAACCAAGTTGTCAAATTGTAGGACATCCGGATCGTCTTCTTGGGTGCGGCGCAGATGGGCCCGAACCCGCGCCAGTAATTCCTCAATGCTGAAGGGCTTCACCACATAGTCATCGGCTCCGGCGTCTAATCCAGCCACCCGATCGCTGATGTCATCCCGCGCCGTTAAGAGAATCACGGGCACCTTGCTACCCGTACTGCGCAACCGTCGGCAAATTTCGATTCCCGTCATCCCCGGCAACATCCAGTCCAAAATCAGTAGATCTAACGTTTCATTGCGGGCTAGGGTCATGCCAGTCATCCCTTCATGGGCAACGCTGGTTTGATATCCCTCGCTGTCCAGCTCTAATTGAATGAACCGAGCTAATTTTTCCTCATCTTCGACTAAGAGGATATGGGGAATGGATTTGTTTTGCATAGAACTGCTGGGCATAGAGCTACCTCAGGGAAGAATGGGACGACTGACCTCGTAGGTCATCTAATAGGCGTTGCAGGATTTCGATCGTATGTTGGGTTTCTGCGGTGGCAATTTCTAGGGCTTCCCGTTGATCTAGGGTTAGGTTGGGACTACGCCGCAAAAGGCTTTGTAAGTAGCCGTACACGATCGTTAAGGGAGTCCGCAATTCATGGGAAACGTGGGTGGTAAAGTGGCGCTGACGATTGCGAATGTTGTAAAACCAACGACCGCTGATACTGAGTAGCAACAGAACGATAAAACTGAGGGCGATTGAAAAGCCAAATTCCAAAGTATGGACGTAGTGATACAAATCATTCATGCCCAACATAATCATAGAATTCCCAGCAGTAGCTGCATCAGCTGGATTCATTGCCTTTTGCATTAAATGTTCCATCATGAGATGGTTCCAGTAACGAATACTGACCCACCCGATCGCAAGGACAACAGACAATAACAAGAGGAGTTGAAGAAATAATGACGAAGGGTGATTCCAACGCAAAAAGGACTTAAGGTGCCTTCCCCAGTTGGCGATAACAGGTATAGACATGGGTACGGTTCAGTTGCTGAGTCATGTTTCTATTGAACGATAGGAAACTGAGTTTTTCCTGAGAATTATCTAGAAAATAGCGAAGGATTTCTACCAAAGGATTTCTACAAATTGAGCAATGGCTGGAATGGTGCCGATCGTGGATGACAAGCTGTAATGGAACGGCAGGGGCATTAATGTTTATGCGAGTTTTGCCACAAGTTTGCCGCAAGTTTACCGTCAGTTTGCCGTCAGTTTCTAGACAAGCGGCTACACCAAGGTTGAGGTCGGTAGGGGAAATTGGATGGTCACCCAAGTGCCCTGCTCAGTGTTGGAAGTTATGGTTAACGTCGCCCCATGGGCATCGAGAATGCGCTTGGAGATTGCAAGTCCTAGCCCCGTGCCACCGGATTTGGTAGAAAAGAACGGTTGAGTCAGTTTGGCTAAGACTTCGGGCGGAATTGGGGGGCCAGGGTTGTGTACCTGAATTTGCTGAGTGTGGGCGATCGGATCAACCTTCAACCAGCAAGTAACCGTTCCATTGGGTTCTGTCGCTTCGCAGGCATTGCGAATAATGTTAATCAACACCTGTTTGAGCTTATCAATATCTGCGACTTGAAATAGGTTCGGCACCTCTGCAATTAGGTCGATCGAACGGTCTTCTGCTTCCGGCATTTCTCGTAATGTAGGCAGCATTCCCCGGAGCAATGCCACTAAGTCTAATTGCACCAGTTTCAGGGTTTGGGGTTTGGCATAGAGCAAAATTTCGCTCAACAGGTTTTCTAAGCGTTGTGATTCCCCTAAGGCAAGGCCCAGACGCTCGTGATAGGCGGGAGTGAGCTCTAATTTTTTAAAGGCATTTAAACCCATTTTGACTGTGGTGAGGGGATTGCGAATTTCGTGAACAATAATGGCGGCAAATTCTCCGATCGCGGCCAACCGTTCCTGTTCCATTAGCTTGGCTTGGGCTTCCCGCAGTTCCTCGGTACGAATGGCAACTTCCGCTTCCAGCCGTTCGTTAAATTCCAATTGTTGTTTATACAGAAAATAGTTGTCGATCGCCGTTGCGGCTCGTTCTGCAAAGAGTTCCGAGACTTTGACTTCCCGTTGGCTAAATTGTCGTGGGGTTTGATGGAAGGAGCAAATGGTGCCAATCACCAGATTTTGTGCTGTGCGTAAAGGCACTCCCAAGTAAGAACGATAGCCTTCAGGTGCTTCGCCCAGTTCAGGGTGCTGATCGGTATCTTCTACGACCAGGGGACACCCCCGTTCAATCACCGTACCCGTTAGCGTGCCATGGACTTCATAGACATGATCTTCTTCACCCAAATCAACGCTGCTGGCCAGTACTCGCTCATAGCCATCCTTGCACAGGGTCACGACCGACCAGTCCAGGTGGAGCAAGCTACTGACGCCTAGGGTGATTTCCTGTAAATAGCTTGTCAGTTCACCCGATCGATAACTCAGCGCAGAAATATATTCCAAAACGCGCTGATAATGCTGAATCTCTTGGGAATCGAAGGAGGACATGGGAAGGGGAACACCGCGACCATGGCTTCTATCTTATTTTCAGCAATAGGACTGAAATATTAATTTTTACTGAGTTCCTGCTGGATGCCTGCTGAGAAAAGTCAGATAGCCTGACTAAAACCCTCTAAAATTGACCACGCCCATCATTTCATCAATCCAGTTAATTGCGCGATCGTGCTTGCGATTTTGCTGTAGTAAATCCCAGAGGCTAATCAAAATGCTAATAAATACAATGCTACCCCCCACATATTGCGCGGGCGTTGGGGTTTCGCCCAGGATTAAAAAGGCCATGGCGATCGCGGCGATCGGTTCCAGTAGATGCGCTAGGGTAATTTCAGCGGTAGAAGCCTCTTTGAGGCCATTCAGCCAGCAAATTTGCCCCCCGACGACAATCAACGCGCTATACAGCACCATCCATTTCCACAGAAAGGGGGAAAATGCATCGGTGAAATGCTGACTCCCGTAAAGCGTTTGAGCAATTAAAAAGAAAATAATTGTGCCTAAAAACGTACGAATTAAGTTAAACAGACTAACAGGGACAAGTTGTAGACTGGCTTTGCTTAAATTGCTGGCGATCGCGAGAATGATGGCAGCGGCGGTTACGAATACAATGCCCCGATCGAACTGGAATGCGGTGGTATAGCCCAGGACCGCAGTCACGACAATTCCGATAAATCCCACGATCGCGCTTAAGGCCGTCCATCGCTGTACCCGACTCTGGAAAAAGAGCACGCCGATTAACAAAGAAATGGGGGGTTCTAACCGACTAAAGAGCACCACATTGGTCACGCTAGTATTGTCTAAGGCTGCAAAAATCAGTGCAGGAGCAAGGGCACCGGAAAGCAGTCCGATTGTTCCTAGCTGAATCCAATCCTGCCGCTTTAGCTGACTCAAAAGATGGCGATTCCACTGGCGGCTGAAGAGGCAAGCCATCAAAATTAAGGCGCATAGATTACCAACAAATAGAACATTGCAAAGGGAAATAGGATTTCTGCCATCTACTAAATGCTGTTCTCCCAGTAATGTGATTTGACGAGTAACAGAATTAGAGGCTGCAAAAATGAATGCGGCAATCCAAAGGTAAACACGATGATGCATTATAAGACGAAGAGTGTTCATGCTGAGTCATGTCAATTTCCGCGATCGATGCTAATCCACAAGATTGCTGCACCAGTGCTAATTCACCAGTGCTAATTCACCAGTGCTAATTCACCAGTGCGAGATTATATCTGTGAATTATATCTGTGAAATTACATCATTGCATGGTGAGTGCGGCAAAAGATGAGCGATCGCTAGCAGTTGGATAAGGCTAGAATCATGGCTTTTTTACGCAGCTTACAGCCTAGACTCAGCGGATTCTCATCTGGAGATGCCAGCAGGTAATTGAAGCTTTTCTCAGAGAGTTCTCAGGTGAACTCAGCCAAGGTTTATCAACCCATCAGCTAGATGTAGGCTATCCCCGCAACAATGGCAAACAGTTACACCACGGCAAACAGTTACACCACACACAACTCGTTCATACATCACAGTTACACCCATCAATCCACACACAAGGAATGACACCATGATGAAACTCAACCTGAAACTGAACCACTGGGCCACGCTAGGTGCCATGTCTGCAATGCTGACGATCGCGGCTCCGGCGGTCTATGCTTCAGCTCCGGTTCTACTCCCACCGGGGTGGCAGTCTTCAGCGATCGCGGCGAAGCCTGAAGGTCTGATGAAGACCGGAAAATTTGTGGCAGCAGAAAAAGCAACGACAGGAACGGCCCGCATTGTGCAAGATAAGGGTCACTACTACCTGGAACTGGATAGCGCGTTCAGTACGAGTGAGCTTGGCCCCGACTTACATGTCTTACTGGATTCCCAGAGCAAGCCGCCCCAAGCCTACACTGCAATGAATGGCTATATTAACCTAGGGAAACTCCACAGTTATAGCGGGATGCAGCGCTATCCCATTCCCGATGCGATCAACGTCTCAAAAGTGAAATCCGTAGTGATTTGGTGCCGGATGGCGAATGCCACCTTTGGCTATGCATCGCTGTAATGGTTCTAGTTGTAATGAGTCTAGTTGTAATGGGTCTGGTTGTAATGGGCCTGTATCACTGTGATGGGTAGGTATCACTGTAACTTTGGCCCCTGAAAACTTGGCCTCTGGAAACTGTCTAAAACGGTATAAAAGGGTACCGATACCAGGTAAACTAAGGATCTTACTAGCTGCTCAGCCCCACTCGGATGAAAGAGTTGGGGCTATTTATTATTTTTGGGGTGATGGGTTTCACCCGTGAATTAAATATCCAGTTCAACTAGATGTATCCAACATAGGCTAGCCAAATACACCCTAAGCATAACAAAGGCCAAGCAAAAAGTGCGTTAGCTTGCATACTGATCAGCTAACGCACTTGCTATCTATCGATCGCTTAACACGATACGACCCAGGGAAATCCCATCACAGCAAGTTACACTGCGGCGAAGTATTCCTTCGACTTGACGGGGTCGGGGTTCATCGTAGCGGCACCGGGCTGCCAACCGGCGGGGCACACTTCATCGGGGTGGGACTGGGTGTACTGGAAGGCTTGCAGGGTACGCAGGGTTTCATCTACGCTACGACCCACGGCCAAGTTGTTGATGGTGGCGTGTTGGATGATGCCGTCTTTGTCGATGATGAACAGGCCGCGCAGTGCTACCCCTGCGTCGGGATCGAGCACGTTGTAAGCGGTACTGATTTCTTTCTTCAGGTCAGCTACCAGAGGATAGTTCAGGTCACCCACACCACCGCTCTTACGATCGGTTTGAATCCAAGCCAAGTGAGAGAATTCGCTATCGACAGAGACGCCCAAAACTTCGGTATTCAGCTTGCTGAACTCTTCATAGCGATCGCTGAATGCAGTGATTTCAGTAGGGCACACAAAGGTGAAGTCCAGCGGATAGAAGAACAGGACAACGTACTTACCGCGATAGTCCGACAGCTTAATCGTCTTGAACTCTTGGTCAACTACGGCAGTGGCAGTAAAGTCAGGGGCCGCTTGACCAACCCGGAGGAATTCAGACATGGGAAACTTCTCCTGAATAGCAGTGATGTAATCGGTTCAAAATCCAATGAGTTCTCAGAATCCAGCCTTAGACTGCACTAGGGCATAATTTAAGAACTGTTACAACTATATCATAGTCATAACGATTTTGATTAAGGGGATCCCGATAGGTAATCATCCTCATCAGTCACCATCCTCAGTCAAGATAGCGAATTTTGCCAAAAGATCAAGATCGATCGAGATCACAACAGGATCGATCGGGATCACAAATTGAGTGACTGGGGAAGGAGAGTTGTATAAGGGGTTGACTTTTGTCCTGAATCTTGGCAATTGGCTGGAAAACTAGAACATCTCTAATTTGTGGGGCAAAGGCCTAACGGGGTGACATGGATCGTTGGTGGGTTCCTGGAGTATTCGCACTATTGGTTGGCCCAGGCGTGACCTTCGGGGTGATGGCTCCCGCTCAGGCATTGCCGATCGATCGCCTCAACGAGATTGCACAGTCTGTAACAGTGCGCATTCAGGCCGATCGCCCCAGTTCGGGCGTTTTGATCGATCGCCAGGGGGATTTGTATACGGTTTTGACCACCCATCACGGCGTACAAGTCCAGGATCGCTATACGGTGGTGACGCCCGATGGTAAGCGTTACCCCGTGGAATGGCGCAGCATTCAGCCCTTGCCGAATTTAGATCTCGCCTTAGTGCAGTTTCGCAGTGCGGCCAACTATGCCACGGCCAAACTCGCCAACTATGTGCCCACAACCCAGCAACCGTTGTTTATTTCTGGGTTTCCGGCTCCTAGTGCGGCGGTTTCCGAACAAATTCGCCTATTTATTCCCGGCCAAACCGTCCCGACAACCCAGGCGATCGCCCTGGCGCAAAACCCCTTTTCCCAAGGCTATCGAGTTTTCTATACCAACCTGGCGGAGGCGGGCATGAGTGGCAGTCCGCTGTTCGATCTGAATGGCCATGTGGTAGCGATCCATGGGAGATCGGAGGGGGAAGAGACCTTTGATCCACAGTTACAAGAACCTCGGCGGCTGCGCTTGGGCTACAGTTCGGGGATTTTGATGCGGACGTTGTTGCAGTACCAGCCCCGACTTTCGGTACAAACCAAAGAGACGCCACCACCTGCACCAACGCCTGTGGAAACAGCGGCCATGGCGAAACTTCTACAGAATTGGGTGGTGACGCCTGCGGGGGCACCCAGTGCCATGACCTGGGTGAATTACAGCAATACACTCTATCGCTTGGGGCGTTTTCCCGAAGCGTTGGCCGCGATCGATAAAGCCTTGGAATTGGAATTTAATGCCCCCCAGTTTTGGTATTTCCAAGGGGTGATTTTGCAGGCAATGCAGCGGCCTCAGGAGGCGGTGAATGCCTTCGATCGGGCAACACAATTGCAACCGAATTTCTATCGCGCATGGCAAGCTAAGGCATTGGTATTATCGACATTGGGCCGTTCGATCGAAGCGATCGGCTCCTTGGATCAAGCCTTACAAATTGATCCCCAAGCCTATGTTGCATTGTATCTACGGGCCCAGGTACTGGGTCAGGCATTGCAGCAACCCCAGGCTGCGTTATTAGATCTCGATCGGGTACTTCAGTTGCAACCAGAGTTTGTGGAAGCTTGGGTGTTAAAAGGACGGGTTCTCCAATCGTTAGGCAAATCGGCGGAGGCATTGGTGGCGGTCAATCAGGCATTGGCGATCGAACCGCGCGATCGGGATGCCCAAGCCTTGCGAGTCAGTTTACGATCGGGCCGTTAGGAGTGGATTGACTGGCGTGATTCACGATTGACTAGCGTGATTAACTAGCGTGGATTGGCTAGAAGCGAGGCGGGCGGGGGGCGGCGGGATGAACATAGATGAGTGTCCAATTGTCTGGATTTTGAATCAGGTCAGCTTTGCCCAGTAGGAGAAACCAGAAAGCAGTCCGAGTGTGAATGTGATCGACCATGAGGAAATGATTACGTTTGGCAATCACGCCTTCCCGTTTGAAACCACTGCGATTAACTACATCACAGTAAACACCAATGTGTTTAACTTTGAGAATAGCTGGTTCCCTAGACTGAACCGCTTTGGGTAACATGAAAATGCCGTAGACTTGGTGTTTGCCTTGCCAGGGCTTCATGATGATGGTTTCTGGATGGATTTCGACGAGGGGCTGTCGGGAAGTCAAAAGGGCTTCTGCATCGCAGGCAGATTCTGGCCGCTGGACGATCGGTTGGGCCTCACAGACGATTCCCAGTCCGAGTAGAAATGCGATCGTGGAACAAATGGGTTGACGCCAGTGGAGAAGAGCCTGAATTACGAGTTGCACAGAGATGGGATGCGATGAATTGATTCCTGGATGCAATCTCATAGTACCCACAATCATGTTGGGGAATGAAACTTGGCTACCGCCATCATCCCGCCAAAGCCTTGGCAATCATGGGGTTCCCCGGTTTGAGCGGCCCACTGACTCTAGGGTTCTAGGGACTAGCCTTTGGATTCTGTGAATACAGGTTGTAAAGCGAGAGCTTCCTCATTAGCTGGGACACCTACTGGTTGTCTCCCAGAGAAATCCAGCAATTCAGGGGTTGTTCGGTAAATTTGAATGGCAGCCATCCCAACCCCATAAATTGTCCAAATCCAAATGGCTCCCGTTGGACCTTCAATAATGACCTCGAAGGTTGTTGTTGTCATAAACGCGATCCAGTAGGTTAAGAGGGTCATAAATAAACCCGACCAATGCTGTAACCCCCGTAGCCGACTATGCACATAGGCTAACAGCATGGTGCTTCCCCAACTCAACTGAGCACACAACCAGAGAATAAAACCTGGCACTCCTGTTCTCGCCAAGAGGTTGATATGGCCGTTGTGGGGACTGCGTAGAATGCCATCCTGAAATGGATCAAAGCCATCCACTGTCGCTAGATTAATTCCAAATCCCCGCCCAGTCCAAAAATATTCGCCTCCAAACGTATAGTTAATAATCTTAGTCCACCATCTTTGTCGCCACTCTTTTGTTCCTTGATAGCGGGTAGACCCTTCATCGGAGAAAATAGTTCCGACTTTGGAAGAGACAACTTCAATTAAATTGGGATTTAAAGCAACGATTAAAGTCAATGCTATGCCAACTACAATCAAAATTTTCCACAGTCGTTTACTCTGGATTTGATTAATTCCAACAACAAGGAATGCAAGTACAAAGGCAACCGTTCCCGATCGATTAGCTTGACTCCCCACATAGCCTACATTCATTAGAAATAAAAACAAAAATGAGATGACTCCTGGAGGTTTTAGCGCTACAAAAAATGCTAAACAAGCCGATAGATGGGCCATCACATCTGCTACCTTCATATCAATCATGGTTGCAGTTGTTCCCGGAATATTGGGAGAAACTCCTGCCTGATAAATAGTCCAGGTAAAGGGCAAAATTAGTAGAAAAATTGTGATGAAACTACGATATCTTCTTAAGAGAAAAATTAATAACTCTGGTCTAGCAGTCAAAACAACAGCAATGATAAATGCATACAAACTGTAGTAATACATGGCAGCATCTCTGATTGCATTGATGCCGTATACGGGAACATAGGGAATGGTATGGAAGACACACCAAAGGAAAAAAATAACTAGAAAACAGGGTGCGGGTTGACGAAAAAGCTGGGGTAGGTAATGGCCGATAAGTTTTGAGAAAGAACGATTGAGTATTAGGGTTATAAAACCAAAAAATAATGTGATTTCACCAATATAAAGTGGAGCCACACCCACATAGGAAAACCCACGCCCAAAGAGCGAGTATCCTAGCAAAACCCAAGTATGCCAACCCAAAAATCGTCTGCTAAGTCCTAACTTTCTCATTGTTCTGTCTTGTTACCTTCGAGGATTGAGATTGGAGAATCTTGCTGTAGGTTTGTGTCAGTAATTCTGCCCGATTTTCCCAGCGGTAATGCTGCTGAATACGCACTCTGCCTGCTGCTCCCATCCGTTCCCTTAGGGGGGGATTGGTGGCTACCTCTACCATAGCCTTGGCTAGGTCTTGAATGGCTTGTTCGGGGGCATGGGCAGGAATTTTAAATCCCGTTTCTGAGGTGACTTGCGTTCCTGGGCCTCCCAAATCCAAACAAATCACAGGTCGCCCCGTGGCCATGGCTTCTAGACAAACCCAACCGCCGGAGTCATGGAGACTGGGATGCACTAAAGCATGGGATTGTGCCAATTTTTGGAGTCCTTCGGCCCGAGGTAATTTTCCTAGAAATTGCACCCGATCGCCTAATCCTAGGGATTGCACCAGTTGCTTGAGTCGTCCTTCCTCAGGGCCTTCCCCTAAAATCCAATAGGTGGCATTGGGCAGGTTGGCCTGGGCAAAGGCTTGAATCCCCAGATGAAATCCTTTCCAATGCAGTAAGCGGCCCATGCTAATGAACTGGATCGGTTCCTCGGATGGTAAACAGTATTGACATAACTGATCAATTTCAGAATCGATTAATCCAGACTCGCTCAGAGTTTCCACCCTGGGAGCTGCTAAGGCTTGGATACGTTTCTCCGTATCTTGAGTCGTGACCCATACCAGGGCACTCCGTCTGATCGTCAGCCACAGAAAGGGATCCCATTCACCCATCCGTTTAGCGAGCGCCCGAATTCGCTCAAACCATTGATCCTTGGATTTAAATGTGGTCAGAAACGGAGGGGGAGTCACTTCAGCTCCGCCCACTGGCCCAAAGATAAAGGGAACCGGCAGCAAGGCTAAAAAACTAGGGTTGTAATACCGTACATAGGTAACATGTTGGGCAATATCAAACTGATGCAGCTTATGAAGGGATCGCGCCACTAGGTAGGCTTTTACTTGCCAGAGATAATAATGTAAGTTGACAGCCCATGTGTAATGCTTCCCTTCCTGACTCCAGTCATACACCCAATCGAAGGGATCTAAATAAATAACTGTGAGGTTGGGCTGAGGATTGTGAGCGAGTTCAGCTTCAATTCCCGATCGGTGCGCGGCGGTGGTGAGTACATACACTTGGTGGTGGGTTCCGGAATACTGAGCCAAGGCCAAGGCCACGTTCCATCCCACGCCCGGTTCTGACCCCCGGTTTGGTTCACAGGCATAGGCAGAGAGCAAAATTTTCATACCATCTCCAAACGACTGTACTGTTGAAGGGCTTGTTGGGCAATTTTGTCCCACCGAAGATTGTCTAAGGCATATTGGCGACCCTTTAATCCCATTTCTGGCCAGCGATCGCGGCAATTCCAAAGCTTGGTCATTCCTTGGGCAATACTCTCGGCGGTTGCTTGTACGACTACACCACAGCCACTAGCTTGGACGTGGGTTGCAATGCCTGCGACCTCCGAAACAAGTAAAACCCGACCGGCTAACATCGCTTCTAGCGCCGAAAGACTAAACCCTTCAAAGCGCGAGGGCATACAGAACACATCATACTGAACTGCTAACTGAGACGGACTGGTGTGATAGTCCGGTGACAGAAACTTCACAGTTTCCGATAAATTTAATCGTTTAACTTGCGCCTCTAGGGTGGCTCGATCGCCCCAATCCGACCCTTGAAGCGTTAAATGGCTGGCAGCAGTTGCAGATTGTTGATATTGGGCAAAGGCATCCACGAGGAGATCCAAGCCTTTGTTATAGGCATCTAAACGGCCTAAAAAGAAAAAGCGCGCCGTTGCTGGGTTATGCCATTGCAAGTCTGCTTCCGGCAGCACATCTTGGGGTTCAAAGCCATTGGGCAACGCCACGATGGGGGTGCGAATGCCTAACCGACTTAGCCATTGTTGATGCTGGGCATCCAGTACTTGGATGGCGGTGGCCTGTTGTAGTAAGCGTTTTTCCACTAAAAACCAGTAGGGCCACTTCAGATGGGCATTTTTTTGGAAAATCGTGGGGTGATAGGGATCGTGGGGAGCCACGATATAGGGAACTCGCAACTTGTGCAGTTGCTGGGCAACGGCGGCGACACTGCGGTGGAAAATGCCGTTGAGGATGACGATCGCCGCCGTTGCATCGGCTCCGGTGAACTGTGTTTGAAGAAATTGCTGGAGTTCTGGGGCTAGGTTCCAACTGGGCGAGGAACCTTCGCTGGGAAAACATTGAATCTCGTAGCCAGCAGGGGTGAGGCGTTGTCCTGACGGTGTTCCCTCACACAGTACGGTGACGGAGGCACCCTGTTGGACTAAACCCGATGCCAGACCATGCACTGCTTTGCAGACCCCTTCGGAATGGGGATCTTTCTCGAGGGGAAAATGCTTGAGATAACAGTAAATCTTCATACCGGTTCTATAGCCAATGCTCCATAAATCTCTAGCGCAACCAGCCCGACCACCCAATTATCCTTTCCAAGGATGAATGGCGGGTAAAGGGGCAAAGGACTGGGCGATCGCAGGTGCCCCTTGGCATTGGGGCTGTTGTTCCAATAACTCCTGAAAAAGATGGGAGTAGTAGACAGCTTGTTTAACATGGTCAAACTTTGCAACAGCCTGCGATCGTGCTGTTTGCCGTAATTGGGTATGGCGCTCTGGATCCTGAAGAACCCAGGCAATTCCCCGCGCCAAATCATCAATGTGATAGGCATTGGCAAGATAACCGCTTTGTTGATGATCGACAATATCTTTGATGCCCGTTGCATTGAAGCCCACCACTGGGGTGCCACAGGCGATCGCTTCACAGGCCGTATGGCCAAAGGCTTCCTGGAGGGAAGGGACAATCATCACATCCGCTGCTGCATACAATAAAGCTAAGGTGTGATCGGAGTGGATATGGCCGAGGGAGGTCACTGGGCAGTTGAGCTGGATGGGCATCTGGGGATCCTCGGCCCCAAAAATGACTAAGTGAATTCGTTGGCCCCAATCATTGGCAATCAGTTGCTGCAAAGCCGGCAACAGGTATTGAAAGCCTTTGCGAGGATCCTCTAGGGCATTGGGTGCCCCAAAGACAATAATTTGCTTATCTAAGGGGAGTTGTAGGGCTGCCCGAGCCAGCTTGGGATCCGTGGGCTTAAAGATGTTGACATTGAGGCCATGGTGAATCACTTCAATGCGATGGTTCTGAAACAGCGTACTTTGTTGAGCACAATCCGCTATCCAATGACTGGGAGCGACCAAGGTCAGATTTAAATTTCGCCAGGCTCTCTGCTTACGGGCCCAAATCCAGCGGGATAAATCTTGAGCGCGGGAACTGTCAAGGTGGGGGCAACGACCACAGGTTTGTTCGTAGCGATCGCAACTTTGACTATAGTGGCAGCCACCAGTAAAGGCCCACATATCCCGTAACGTCCAAACCATGGGCTGACGCAATTGCCCGATCGCTTCCACGGTGAGATAGCCACTGCAAATCCAATTGAGATGCAGAATATCAGGCTGCAACCGACGAATTTGCTGGACAGTTCCGTTAGGAAACCACTGGCTTGAAAATAACCCCACTTGGCGATTGGGATACCGCAGCAGGGGCAAATTTCCCATCCGACGCGAGATTGTAGTCCACAGGGTTCGCTGGGCAAACACGCCAGGATCATCCGTATGTTGATTCCGAACCAACATTTTGGCATCAACCCCTAGTTGCTGCAAACCTTTGTACAGACGATAGGCCCCTCGTGCAGCGCCCCCCTGGTTATCGGAGTCATTGAGTAGCAGAACTTTCATGAAATTTGGAGTGTCGATAATGGCGGATGCTTCAGTAAATGGATCTCCCTGATATTGTTCCTTGCTGTCAATGATTTTAGGGAATTGCCCGTTTGCCCTAGCCTGTTATGGTTGCAGAATTTAGATTGTCCATGGGTTGCATCTCAAGGTCAGCCTAAAATACCCGACTAAAACAAGGGATTCCAGAAGAATGAATTCTCAAAGAATCAATTCCAAAAGAATGAATTTTAGAAGAATAGGTCACCCGTGGTTGGTCGGGTGACCCGCCAGATAAAGATGAAGTAGATGCAAGAGTCATCGCAAAGCGAGCGGTCAAGGGCAAAATCCTCGCTATTCTTAGGATTGTTGAGGAGTCGTGGTGGGGGCTTTGAGAACCACTTCCTCGTAGCTACCGGACTTCACCACTTGTCCCCGTTCCATCATGTAGATGCGATCGCAGTGTTCTACCGTCGTTAGTCGGTGGGCAATGATAATCATGGTTTTTAGACCACCTAAGGCTTTCACGGCTTCACTGACTAAGCTTTCGGTCTCGTTGTCGAGGGCAGCGGTGGCTTCGTCAAACACTAAAATTTCGCGATCGTGGTAAATGGTTCGAGCAATGCCGACCCGTTGCCGTTGTCCCCCAGACAAGCGCATTCCCCGCTCTCCCAAGACGGTATTAATGCCCTCGGGCAAACGCTCTACTAATTCTGTCAGTTGGGCAATTTCGATCGCTTTTTGTAACTGATGTTGGTCGATCAGGTGATCCGGCACCCCAAAGGCAATGTTCCTTTCTAAGGTATCGTCCGTCAGAAAAATCGTTTGAGGCACATAGCCAATTAAGTGTTGCCAAGAAGCGAGGTCCTCATAGATGGAAACGCCATCGACGGTAATCTGTCCTTCCTCTAGCTCCAACAGGCCTAAAATGACATCAACCAAGGTGGTTTTACCTGCGCCCGATCGACCAATGAGTCCAATGGATTCACCTTTTTTCAACGTGAGAGAAATTCCTTTCAGGGCATACTCAGCGGATCCAGGATAGCGATAGGTGACCTGATCGAGGATCACCTCGCGATCGAAGTTCATTGGAGAAATTACTTTATCCTTGCCGACGCAGTCAGGATCGTAGGGTAATGTCTTGGCCTGTCCAGAGATTTGCTCCAACTCCTGCAAGCTAAAGTAAATGCGATTGAGGGCGGAGGTGGCGTAGCGAATATCACTAGTTCCATTAATCACCAAGGTGATCGCAGGCAACATGCGGATGGACGCCATTGCGAAGATGCCTAGAATGGCATTAAGATTTTCAGAACTTCCGCCGCTGAGTTGTAAGAATAGGAATGTAAATAACACCAAAAATGTCACCAAAAATGCCTCCATCGTGTATCGAGGCAAATTGGTGAAGGCAAAGAAGGATGAGGCAGAGTTGGCGTAGCGCATCATTTGGGTGTTGGCCTGTCGTTCAAAGTAAGGTTCACAGCCAATCACCCGAATTTCCTTAAGTCCTCCAAAGCTATGGTTAATAATTCGAATCATTTCTTCATAAGCTTCCGATCGATCCTTGCCCCAGCCAGAAACACGTCCCTTGAAACGTTTGATCAGTAGAAAGGAAACCAGGAAGACACCCCCCACAATGACTACAGCAATAGCATTGGTGGTGATTAGCAGAATGACGATCGCGGTGATGACTGCGACATTTGCACCAACAAACAGCAGAGGAAGCAACACCCGGTTTGTGAATAATTCTGTCTCACTCAGCATATTCTGCGTCAGTTCAGCGGAATTGTGGCTGAGATGGTAGGTGTAGGGTGCACGGGAGTAGGCATACATCAGCCGGGAACAGAGGAGACCCTGTTGGCGATAGCCGTACTGAAAAATGTAGCGCTGAACGCAAAAACTCACAAATGTCTTGACATAGAAAATCAAAACAACGGCCAGCCCCAAGCAGAGTACAACCTTCCACTCCTGCCCCTTGGGTATGGCAAAACGTTCCTGGAACCAACCCAAAACGGCTGAGTCGGGATTGGTTGCCACTGCAATAAAGGGGCCTACCATGCCAATCCCAAAGGCTTCCAGAATCGATGCAAGCGTAGCCAGCGCCATCAGAAGACCGAGTTCCTTCTTGCGCCCTGATAAAACGTAGAAAAACTTGGATAAATATCCCTGCATCCAGATTATTCCTCTGCGAGTCGATAGCAAGATTGTGTCCCACAAGAACCGGGCTTGACTAAGACACTACAGGCTGAGAATAGACAGGCTGAGAATAGACTTCTCTCCAAAAGTATACTCAGGCCAGAGCTGCCTTAAATCCTACACCTAAAGGCAAAAACTTAAAAAAGTAACAATTTAAGGTTAAACTAACCCTCTGGCAACACCTAGATCACGCCACCTCAATTCCAGGGGGGCAATCAGGTTGTGATTATCAAACTTGTGATCATCCAATTGGGAAGCTTGGGCGCGAACGAGGTAGGGAACACAGAAAGTTAATGTAAACCTGTGATTCAGCATCTGTGATTCGTCATATTGGTTAACAGTAGGTAAATTTGATTCATAGTAGATAAATCTAAGACTCTATCTACAACTCATTGTTTAGATGCAATTATTTATACGTTTAGAGGTATCTAGACATATTTAAAGATCTATATAAGCCCACACGACTTGCTAGCACTCTTTGATAGAGCATTGTTTAAATTTCTCCGAGCTTAAACTTATTTTCCGGATTTCTGATGGAGTCTCTAGAAGCGGGTTTTGGAAGATGGGTGAGATTTCCAATGGTTCAAAGCCATGGGATTGGTTTAAAGCCATAGGATGCTGGCGCGTTGATGCTAAGTCAGTAGTGCTCAGCAATAACTGGTCTTGCCAGAACTTGTATCTCCAGCAGAATTATTTCGAGATGGCCGCGATCACAGCGTCTCTCCCGAGAGAGTTGGGGTTGCTAGGGTTCAAAAAATTTGTACATTGCCTATTACATTTCTTAAGTGTTAGAGCCTAAGGTTTAAAGCCTCAGTTTTGGATAGTTAGCACTTCAGGTTAGTTGCTTGTGCCCCTAGGGTTAGTAGTACGCTAGTACACCCAAGAGACGGTTTAGACCAACCTTTATGCATCGTTACACCAGTATATTCACTCAAGAGAATGCTGAAAAAGCTTTATTTAATCTTCAAGGTTAACATGGTTTATTCTCTGATTGGGGATATAAAGTGGTTTATTTGACCTCATGGGATGGTTTAAGCCTGTTGTCCCTCCATCTGGGAGCTCTATTGCTTCCATAACAGTTGCGAGGCAGGCTGTTAGAGATCAGAGTCCATAGATTCTCTAGAAATCGAATATTTTATTTTAGTGAAGAGCGAATCCAAAGACTGGTAATTTTCTAGGTCCCTTTGGTACTAGTATTAGGAACTCCTGTGGAATGAATTTGATTAAGTTTGCTGCATGAGTTAAATGGGCATCGGACTACGTGGGAGCCAAGTACTGGCATCGCCCTTCGATCCAAGATCGGTCGTCTTCCGTTGTGCGTACAGTTAACCCCATTTTTATGAATATTGGAAGTGCTAAGCTATGGCAGAAGCCTTACCCCGTGTCAGTATTGGCGTTCCCGTCTACAATGGTGAAGCTTTTTTAAGAGATTGCCTGGACTCTCTTTTGGGGCAAACCTTTTCCGATTTTGAAATTATCATTTCGGACAATGCCTCGACGGATAGCACCGAAGCTATTTGTCGAGAGTATGCTGCACGGGATGCCCGGATTTATTATTATCGGAATGACTATAATATTGGGCCTGTGGCAAACTTCGATCGGGTGTTACGGCTGGCACGAGGTGAATACTTTAAGTGGGCTGCCCATGATGATGTCTCTGCCCCTGAGTGGCTCGCTCGGTGTGTAGAAGTTCTCGAACACCATCCCGAAGTGGCTCTATGTTATACCCGCATGGGGGTGATTGATTCCCAAGGCCAGTTGCTCAAAGAGTATTGCTACGATATTCAGTCTAATGTTGCTCAAACACCACGACGTTTTCGCAACTTGATGTGTGTGGATCACCGCCGCCATTCTGCGATTGAAATCTTTGGATTGATGCGACGTGAAATGATGCTGAAGATTCCACCGCAGGGACTGTATGCCCGGGGAGATAGTGTTTATTTAGCTCGGGTGTCCCTATTTGGCCGTTTTTATGAAGTGCCCGAGGTTTTATTTTTTAACCGTGATCACGGGGAACGCTCTTCACGGCTGCCCTCCAACACGATTCGCAGCTATACACGCATGGCGGCTTGGCTAGGAGTTGGACCTCTCCCCCCAACAGAATGGTGGGACTCGAGTAAACGTGGCAAGCTGACTTTTCCTGAATGGAATTTGATAAGAGAGTATTGGAGATCGGTGAGATTAGCTCCTTTATCACTGCGAGATAGAATGGCTTGCTATCTTGCGGTTGGATACTGGCTAATTGGGCACGGTCCAAAATTATTACGTGATGTCTTGATCGCTGCAGAGTTGGTTCTCAGGAAATTTTTTCTTGGAAGTAATACCTGGCAAGCCAGTGGTGAAGTGAGTAAGGGCAGCGTATAAGTAATTTGTAGCACAATTGATCCTGTGTGCTGGTGTTGGATATTCTGCTGTGAGATATTATGCTTCTGTGTGCTCATCACCATTATTTGTAAGTTTTTCAGAATTTTCACTCAAATAAGCTATGGACTCGATTACCCCAGTCAAGATTGGATAAAGTTATCGAGTTGGCTGGCCCCCCCGACTACTTCTCTTGCCTGTAACTTTTCTATTACAGGTGATCGATAGTACCCGAATCCTCAGTTTTATCTCCATTACTGTAGATTTTTAGTGAAGCCTATTTTAATTTGAGTGAAAGTAATATAGAACTACTGATAATTGTCAACATGATGAGAGGCATCAAGTAGTTACATTTCGTAACTGTTATCGTTGTTTTTCGTTGTCATTTCGGTAATTTTCTACCTTACATCAGCAGTGCACTAACAGGACTTTATTGTATGGAGCATTACTCGGTATCGCTGCGACAGCTACATTGCAAGGTGGGAGGTTTTGAAGAGAGTTCGCTGAAGTTAGCGCTTCCATGTTTTAGGTGGCAGGATTTGAAGGATTGAGGTTCATTAATTTCTAGATGCAGATCTATGAGTAAATCAAATTGTCGATTTTGTGATGCTCCCTTAAAACACACTTTTGTCGATTTGGGAATGTCTCCCCTCTGTCAAACCCATATCACGTCAGAACAGCTCAATCACATGGAGCCGTTTTACCCCCTCCATACCTACGTGTGCGATCACTGCTTGTTGGTGCAATTGCAAGAGTATGTGAGTCCCCAAGAGATTTTCACGGAGTACGCCTATTTTTCGTCCTATGTGGATGCGCTACTCAGGAATGCCAGCAACTACACAGACTTGATGGTGGAGCGATTTAAACTGAATGCCCAGAGTCAAGTGGTAGAGGTGGCGAGTAACGATGGATATTTGTTGCAGTATTTCCTGAAAAAAGGGATACCGGTTTTAGGGGTAGAACCTGCAGTGAATGTGTCCCAGGTGGCGATCGAAAAGGGCATTCCGGTGGTCAACAAGTTCTTTGGTCGGCAAACGGCTACGGAGCTTGCGGCTGAACGGGGACAAGCGGATTTGCTCCTCGGCAATAATGTGTTAGCGCACGTGCCTGATATCAATGATTTTGTCGGCGGTCTCAAGATTTTGCTCAAGCCAACCGGCGTGATCACGATGGAATTTCCCCATCTGATGCAGTTGATGCAGGACAATCTGTTTGACACGGTTTACCACGAACATTTTTCCTATCTCTCCTGTTTGGTGGTGGAGAAAATCTTCGCAGCCCACGGCTTGACGTTGTTTGATGTGGATGAGATTCCGATTCACGGCGGTTCCCTGCGCATTTACGCTCGCCATACGGAAGATGCGTCTAAGCCCGTCAGCGATCGGGTGGCGGCCTTTATTGAGCGGGAGAAGGCGTTTGGACTGACCCAACTGGAGACCTATTTCACCTTTACCGAAAAGGTCAAAGCCACGAAGCGGCAGCTCTTGCAGTTTCTGATCACGGTGAAGGAAAAGGGCAAAACCATTGCGGGCTATGGTGCACCGGGTAAGGGCAATACCCTGCTGAACTACTGCGGCATTCGTACGGACTTTCTCGATTACACCGTCGATCGCAACCCCTACAAGCAAGGGAAGTTCACGCCCGGAACCCACATCCCAATCTACTCGCCGGACAAAATCCAAGAAACGAAGCCGGATTATCTGCTGATTTTGCCCTGGAATGTGAAGGACGAAATTATGGAGCAGATGTCCTTTATTCGCGACTGGGGTGGGCAATTTGTGGTACCGCTGCCGGAAGTGAAGGTGTATTCCTAGGCCGATTTGCTACCTAGCGGAATCGGTGGTCTGCTGTATGTGCTAAACACAATGCTATGCGTATCCATGCGGTGAACGGGCCATGACTTTATAAATGGAACCTAGGATTGCAGGATTGCATAGCTCTCAGCCGTACATTTGATTTAAGTTTTAGTCGTTCATTTGCAACTGCAATTATTTTTGGAAATCGCTCTATGGGTGGAAATATCGATGCGATCGTCCTCGACGATCGGCAAACCAATCCAGTGCAGACAGCTCAGGATATTATCCAGGAAGATTTAGATTACATCTGCAAAAATCTTGCTGAAGAATTTGGCACCATGGCGGGTAAAAGCCTACTGATTACCGGTGGGGCTGGTTTTCTGGGCTACTATTTTGTGCAATCGGTGCTGCATTGGAATAAACAGGTGGAGGCCGCTCGCCAAATTCGCTTGACGGTTTTTGATAACTATTCCCGAGGGGTGCCCACCTGGCTGACTGATCTCGAAGGCGATCCCACCCTGACCCTGCGCAAGCAAGATCTCAAGGATCCCCTGCCCGCCGACATGGGTGACTTCCAGTACATCATCCACGCCGCTTCGATCGCCTCGCCTACGTTCTATCGTCGAGACCCGATCGGCACCATGGATGCCAACGTCAACGGCCTGCGCAACCTGTTGGAATACTTCAAGCAGCAGCGCGATGCGGGTAAAGAAGTGGGCGGCTTCCTGTTCTTCTCCAGCAGCGAAATCTACGGCGATCCCTCCCCCGAGAACATTCCCACCCCTGAGGATTATCGCGGATTTGTCTCCTGCACCGGCCCCCGCGCCTGCTACGACGAAGCCAAACGCTATGGCGAAACCCTCTGCGTCAACTTTGCCCAGCAGTACAACCTGCCGATTAAGTCCGCCCGTCCCTTCAACAATTACGGCCCCGGCCTCAAGATCACCGATCGTCGTCTGCTGCCGGATTTTGCCCGCGATATTTTCTCCGGGCGGGATATCACGATGTTGTCCGACGGCTCCCCCAAACGTACCTTCTGCTACTCCGCCGACTCGATTACGGGCTACTACAAAGTGCTGGTGAAGGGTCATCCCGGTGAAGCCTACAACATCGGCATCGAATCGCCGGAAATCTCCGTGGCGGAACTAGCGGAACTCACCGTAAAGTATGCCCGTAATCTGTTTGGCTACCAGGGCAAGGTCGTGCGTCAAGTCAGCGAAGACAAAGACTACCTGGTGGATAACCCCAACCGTCGCTGCCCTGTCATCACCAAGGCCCGTACCCATCTGGGCTATAACCCGACCATTCTGATCGAAGAAGGACTACGCCGATCGCTGATCTGGTACCACGACAACCAAGTTGCGGAGGATGCATAATGCAGGTTTCAATTATTGGCACCGGCTATGTCGGACTGGTTTCGGGCGTTTGTTTTGCGGATAAGGGCCATCAGGTGGTCTGCGTCGATATCGATCCCAACAAAGTTGAAAAGATCAACCAGGGCTTCTCGCCGTTCTATGAACCGGGCCTGGATGAACTGTTGGAGCGCAATATCCACAGCCGCCTCAAGGCCACCACGGATTTCCGGCAGGCGATTTTGGACACGGACGTGTCGCTGATTGCGGTGGGAACCCCCTTTGATGGGCGCGAAGTGGATCTGACCTATGTCAAACAGGTGGCCCAGCAGATCGGTGAAGCGCTCAAGGACAAGTCCACCTATCACCTCGTCATCGTCAAGAGTACAGTGGTGCCGGGAACGACCGATCAGGTGGTGCTGCCCATTCTCGAGGCGGCCTCGGGCAAAAAAGCAGGTGTGGACTTCGGCGTCGGCATGAACCCGGAATTCCTCACAGAAGGGGAAGCGATAAGCGACTTTATGTACCCCGATCGCATTGTCCTGGGCGGCATTGACGATCGCAGTATTGATCTGCTGGATCAGCTCTACGAAGGCTTTGACGGTGTCGATCGGCTGCGGACGAATAACTCCACCGCCGAGATGATAAAGTACACCTCCAACTCGCTGCTGGCACTGTTGATCTCCTTCTCCAACGAAATTGGCAACCTCTGTGCGGCGATCGGAAATACCGACATTGTCGAAGTGATGCAGGGGGTTCACAATAGCCGCTATCTGACCACAGTAATGCCCAACGGAGATCGGATCGTGC
This sequence comes from Alkalinema sp. FACHB-956, assembly GCF_014697025.1. Lineage (NCBI taxonomy): Bacteria > Bacillati > Cyanobacteriota > Cyanophyceae > Leptolyngbyales > Leptolyngbyaceae > Alkalinema > Alkalinema sp. FACHB-956. Next base: position 102,667 of record NZ_JACJRC010000007.1, read on the forward strand.
CGCCGATTACCAGCTTCTTGGCGGCGGGCTGTGGCTTTGGCGGAAGCTGTCTGCCCAAGGACGTGAAAGCGCTGATTGCCCACGGCGAAAAATACGGCAGTCCCATGCCCCTGCTGGATGCGGTAATTCAGGTTAACCAAGCCCAGCCTAAACAGGTGATTGCCCGACTGCACAAGCATTTCCCCTCCCTCGAAGGGGTGCGGGTGGCGATCCTGGGGCTGTCCTTCCGACCCAACACCAACGACATGCGCGAATCTCCTGCGATTCCGATCGTGCGAGATCTCCTGGCGCAAAAAGCTATCCTGAAAGCCTACGATCCGGTCGCCAATGCAGAAGCCCAGCACATCCTGGGAGCCGATGCGTTGGAATACTGCGACAGCCTCAATCAGGTCTTAGAAGGGGTGCAAGCCGTGGTGCTCGTGACCCGCTGGGATGAGTTTCGATCGGTGCCGGAACTGCTCACCAAACTCGATCCGCAGCCTGTGTTTGTGGACGGTCGTCGTCTGCTCGACCAGCACAGCATCGCGAAGTACGAAGGCATCGGCTTGTAATTTCTGAGTGCATCGGGAGGTGGAGTCCTAAGCTGGCTCTGCCTCCGCTGTCATCCCCCTAAACTGCCATGAATATTAGCGATCTCCGACAAACGCTGGATCTGGCGCAAACGGTGCAGGAGATGGAGTTCCTCGTGCGCGCACTCTACCCAATCTGCCGCAGCATTACGGGTGAGGGCTTTCGTCAGACGCTCCAGATTCTCCAAACCCAGATTCCCTTGACCCAACATCAAGTGCCCTCGGGAACTCAGGTCTTTGACTGGACGGTGCCCCGCGAGTGGACGATTCGGGATGCCTATGTGAAAAACTCCCAGGGCGATCGGGTGATTGATTTCCAGCGATCGAACCTGCACGTGGTCAACTACAGCATTCCGGTTCACACGAAGCTCTCCCTCCAAGACCTCAAACCCCACCTGTTTAGCCTGCCCGATCGGCCCGATTGGATCCCCTACCGCACGTCCTACTACAAAGACACCTGGGGTTTTTGTCTGAGTCACAATCAGCTTCTGGCCCTCCCCGAGGATGAGTATGAAGTGCGGATTGATTCGAGCTTGGAACCCGGTTACCTGTCCTACGGCGAATATTATCTTCCCGGAGAAACTCCCGAGGAAGTGCTGATTTCCTGCCATGCCTGCCATCCTTCGTTGGCCAATGACAATCTCTCGGGCATCGCGATCGCCACGACCCTAGCGAAACATCTCAGCGAAATTCATCGGCGCTATTCCTATCGATTTATCTTCATTCCGGCCACCATTGGCTCAATTACCTGGCTCAGTCGCAATGAGGAAATCGTCGATCGGATTCGCCATGGGTTGGTGCTCAGTTGTCTAGGGGATCCGGGCCATTCCACCTACAAAAAGAGTCGGCGGGGAGATGCGGAAATCGATCGAGCCGTGTTGCATATCCTGCAGCATTCGGGGAAAGACTATAAAGTGATCGATTTTTCACCCTACGGCTATGACGAACGGCAATATTGCTCGCCAGGATTTAATTTGCCCGTGGGCTGCTTTATGCGGACACCCAATAGCCAATTTCCTGAATATCATACTTCTGCAGATAATTTAGAGTTTATTCAACCTTGGGCCCTGCAAGATTCGTTCACAAAATGTCTAGGCGTTCTTTCGGTTCTCGAGCACAATAAGACCTATCTCAATCAAAATCCCAAGTGCGAACCTCAGTTAGGGAAACGCGGACTATACAGGGCCGTTGGTGGGCCGGCTGGAACTGGCATCAATGAAATGGCCATGCTCTGGACGCTTAATCTCTCCGATGGGTTACATAGTTTGCTCGAGATTGCCGATCGATCCGGATATGCGTTCGACGCGATCAAAAAAGCAGCGGATGCCCTCGAGGAAGCGGGTTTACTCAAGGCACTTTCTTAGGAACGGCTGGCTGACTGGAGAGATTGCCCGCAGGAAGTGTTCTCGCGATCGCATTTTGACAGAATTGAGTCTGTTTCTGCCTTCAGCAGTTTTCAATTAACTGCGATTTATTCATCATATCTCAGGAGAAAAATCATGAAAGTAGTTCTCTTTTGTGGCGGTCTAGGGACTCGGTTACGGGACTATTCTGAAAGCGTGCCCAAGCCGATGGTGAACATTGGCTACCGTCCCATTCTCTGGCATTTGATGAAGTACTATGCCCATTATGGTCATAAAGAATTTATCCTGTGCCTAGGCTACAAAGCGGATTTTATTAAGGAGTATTTTCTCAACTACAATGAGTGCCTTTCCAACGATTTTGTTCTATCAGGGGGCGGTAAGCAGCTCCTCATGCTTGGCAGCGATATCCAAGACTGGAAAATCACGTTTGTGGATACGGGGCTGCACTCCAACATTGGTCAGCGTCTGAAGGCGGTGGAGAAACACCTAGCCGGGGAGGAAATGTTCTTAGCTAATTACAGTGATGGCCTCACCGACCTGCCCTTAGATCATTACATCAATAATTTCATTCGCCACGATAAAATTGCAAGCTTCTTGTGTGTGAAACCGACCCAGACCTTCCATGTGGTATCCACGCAAGAGGATGGGGTAGTGACCAGCATTCAGCACGTAACTGATTCGGACACACGCATCAATGGTGGCTTCTTTGCGTTCAAGACGGAAATCTTCAAGTACATGGAAGCCGGTGAAGAACTGGTTATAGAACCGTTCCAGCGGCTGATTGAAAAAGAGCAATTGCTGGCCTACAAGTATGACGGCTTCTGGACGTGCATGGATACCTTCCGGGATAAGCAAAACCTTGATGATATGTATTCCCAAGGAAAGGCTGTTTGGGAAGTGTGGAAACGTAATGCTTAAGTCTCCTGTTAATGCTTAGTCCAAGTTCTGGTTGTTTAGGATAGCAATTACGAGGAAGCATCAGCGTGCTGAAACTAAACTTTGAAGCAAAATCGGACTCTGCCTATCGAGTTCTTTGTCTCGGAGCCCATTGTGATGATATTGAGATTGGCTGTGGCGGGACGATCTTAAAGTTGATTGAAACCTATCCCAATATCATTTTTTATTGGGTGGTTTTTAGTTCTAGCGAAGTGCGATCGAAGGAGGCATTTGCTGCGGCAAATCGCTTCTTGCAGGGAGCTACGATCGAGAATATTGTTGTCAAAAACTTTAGAAACAGCTTTTTCCCCTTTGTTGGAGCGGAGATCAAGGAATACTTTGAGGAGATTAAGCAAGCCTTCTCTCCAGATTTGGTTTTGACTCACTACAAACAAGATGCCCACCAGGATCATCGCCTGATTTCTGATCTCACTTGGAATAGCTTCAGGGATCATCTGATTTTAGAATATGAGATCCCAAAATATGATGGCGATCTTGGTCAGCCTAACTGTTTTGTCCATCTAGATGAATCAACTTGTCAACGCAAGATTCAGACCTTGATGGAAGTTTTTGATACGCAAAAGAAACGCCAGTGGTTTACAGAAGATACATTTCTCTCACTGCTACGCTTGCGCGGTGTTGAATCTAATTCCCCCAGTCGATATGCAGAAGCATTCTACTGTCGTAAGTTAGTTCTCTAATCCTGTGTTGAGGTGAAGAAAGTTTTCGATCTTTGCTGAGCCGCGACATTGGTTGCTCCGCAGCAAAGATCGGGCTACATCACGAATGTGTTGAACTTACATTAAGTGGGTGTTGAGTTAAGACATCATTTAACTTACCGCTGCGGTAGCCTTCTAAATCTAAGGTGACGTAGAGAAACCCATACTCTTGAAAGATCTGAACCAGGGTTGGCAAATCGGTGTCCATGACAAATTGTTTGACTTGCTCTGGTAGGACTTCAATGCGGGCGGTTTCTCCCTCCGATCGCACGCGAATATTTTGCCAGCCTAATTTCCGCAAATACAGTTCTGCCCGACCGACTCGCTGTAATTTTGGAATCGTAATTTCTTCGCCATAGGGAAACCGGGAACTTAAGCAAGGTTGAGCGGGTTTATCCCACCAAGGCAGTCCTAGGGATTTGGACAGTTCCCGCACTTCCAATTTTGTAATACCCAATTCGGCTAAGGGCGATCGGGCACCCCGTTCCTTAGCGGCTTGAATTCCAGGTCGATAGTCCCGCAAATCATCGCCATTGACGCCATCCACGACGTAGGGGTAGCCCCATTGCAACGCTAAGGGTTTCAGTGTGTCGTGCAGTTCACTTTTGCAGAAGTAACAACGATTGATGGGGTTGGCGGTGTAGTTGGGATTATCCATCTCATGGGTTTGGACAACCTGATGGGGAATGCCGATATAGGCTGCCTGCATCCGAGCGTCTTCCAAGTCTTCCGGGAGCAGGGAGGGGGATTCTGCCGTAACCGCCAAGGCCCGATCGCCCAAAACATCGTAGGCAATCTTGGCCACTAAGGTGCTGTCAATGCCACCGGAGTAGGCAATTAGAGCTTTATCCATCTCGGCAAACAGGTCACGGAGACGATCGAGCAGTGGTGAGCGATCAAGAGTATCTATCAGCATAGTTCTACGGAGATTAACTAAATACCACGGGAGAAATGGATAGGAAACACCAACAGTAAAACCCTAATCATGCTTCTATGATTCCTGGAAACATGAATGAACTAGCTATTAATAACATGACTGATTGTAGTTTCTGAAACATATTCTGCATTATCGATAGATTCATCTGTCAATTCATCTGTAAATTTATCAATATTCCTATTGTGATTATCGGCAAACATGGTTTTCAACTGATTTTTCAACTGGTTTTTAACCTGGCTTTTAACCTCTAGTGTTTTACACAGAATTCCAACGCCTTAAGTCAAATCGTGAATCTAGTGTGTTGTGTACTGGGCAACTAAGCTCGCTAGTTTTTTGAGATCGATCGGTTTCGCAATATACTCTGTGGCCCCTGCGGTCATGCAAGTCTCCCGATCGCCCGACATTGCCATTGCAGTTTGAGCGATAATTGGTAATTCCTGATAGGAATTCTGCGATCGTAACTGACGGATTAAGGTTAAACCATCCACTTCGGGTAAGTTAATATCCATCAAAATCAAATGCGGTAAGGCATGATGTAGAGATTGCCACATCTCCTCAGCATCCTTAGCCCAGACGATGTGATAGCCCAACCGACCCAAATAGGCCATGAGCAACTGACCATTATATAAGTTATCTTCTACCAACAAAATTTCACCCCGCATCTGTAGAGTCTCTTGGGGCTGGGTGGGGGCTATGGGTTGAGATGCGGCTCGACTGCCTAAAGCAACCGGTGGCTGACCTCGATCGGCAGTACTTTCTGAACTCGCTTCTGAACTCGCTTCTGAATTACCTTGTGAATTACCTTCTGAACCTTCTGGCGGAGAGATGGCAGAATTTATAGCCTGAACGGGCGCTGGGGCACAGGCAGAGTCGATCGGAATCACGACTGTAAAGGCCGAACCCTGATTCAATTCCGATTCCAACTCCACCCAACCCCCATGCAGTTCGGCTAACTTTTGAGTCAGCGCCAATCCCAATCCTGTGCCTTCCGTTGGGCTTGCCACTGCGTTGGGCAGTTGCTGATAGGGCTTAAAGAGCAAACTTTGCTGTTCTGGAGAAATGCCAGTTCCCGTATCCCACACCGTTAACCGCGTCCAACCGTTCTCCTGCACCACCCGCAACCCTACAGTACCGACCGCCGTAAACTTGAGGGCATTAGACAGTAAGTTAAACAGCATTTGCTTCAGTCGCAGGGGATCGGCCTTCAGGGGCAGCAAATCTGCCGGGATGTTCAGTTTAAGAGACAAGCCCCGATCGCTGGCTTTTTCCTTGACTAGCAATAACACAGTTCGACAGAGCGGTTCAATCTCCACCGACTCCCAATTCAAATCCAGTTGATTGGCTTCAATTTTGGAAAGATCGAGAATGTCGTTAATCAAAGCCAAGAGATGTTGGCCACTGGTGAGAATAATTTTGAGATATTCCTGATGGCGTAGACTGCCGGGGTTAAACCCCTGTTCCCGTAAAAGATGGGTAAAGCCCAGAATGGAACTTAAGGGGGTGCGAATTTCGTGGCTGGTATTGGCTAAAAACTCACTTTTAAGTTGACTAATCTGTTGCAGTTCCTGGTTTCTAACTTGCAGTGTTTGGGTCTGTAATTGCAGTTGGTTATACGATCGATAACGACCTAAACCTTGCCCAACCAACTGAGCAACCCGTTGAATAAATGCCTTTCTACTGGTCTGAGGAATGGCCTCTAGAAGAGCCGTATCCATAATCTGCGGACGCCCAATCAACCAGCCAATTTCCTGGCCTTGAGCCATGAGCCGCCAAGCCCAGCAGCAATCTTGCGCTTCCCACAGTCGTAACGTTTCAGAGGCGATCGCTTGGTTCAGCGTCAATTGAATTGTTCCAGGGCGTGAGTTCTCGCTATAGGGATTAGGGCTGGAAGGATTAAGACTAGAAGGATTAAGACTAGAAGCGTTAAAACCAGTGGCGTTAAAACTAGTAGCGTTAAAACTAGCCGCGTTAAAAAAACAGGAATCCAAACAACAGGCGTCAATTTTGTAATCTATTGTATTGCCTGATGTATTGGTATTGTCTGATGTATGGGTATTGCCTGATGTATTACCTGACGTATTACCTGATGTATGGGTATGGTCTGATGGGTTGCCTGGGCTGCTATTGGGAGTGCAGGGTGGAGGAGATGAATAATTTGAGTCTGAACTATTTGGAGTGTAATAGGTAGTGGCTCGATAGTGGTTGCCCGAGGAAGGGAAGGGTGCCAGGAGACTCCGAAACGTAGGATCTAGGGCGATCGCCACCTCTTCTCCGGTCAGAAATCGGGCAATTGCCTCGACTAGGGTTTGGAGCAGAGGTAACTCGTGATCACTATCGCCCTGCGGTTCGTTGCTTTCGCTCTCGGTACTTTCCTGGGTTAGCCCTTGGTCAAGATAGCCTTCTAGCCAGTCATCCAATGCATCCCGAAAGGCATGAAATCTTGCTGCGAGCTCCATAGAACCCAGTGCCTGCGTGCCCCATACCGTAGAGCCTAGAGCCGCAGAATCCCGAGAGTCGGCAACCTTATTGGAGACTTCAGGGTTGAAGTCAACTTGAATTAGGGCAGCCCCCCAGTAACACTGAGTCGAAAGGTTCATAAGGAAACAATCAGACGTACCAACGCTGTCGCATCAACTCTGTCACCTTGAAGTTGCTTACTCTCCCTTGCTTGGGATCAGTTGATCTTAGAACTCTCGGCGCTCAAAGATTAACGAAGCCAATGCCAGTACAAGAACTATATACAGTAAACCATATCCAGCATTGGCCAGCAGAATATCCGTGCCAGGGATGAGATTGTAGTTCAATTGGTTCTTTAAATCGAGCCGAGATAGATCGGGCAACACCATGTAGAGATAGCGGGTGACTTGCTCGATCGCGGGATTTTTGGACAGCTTGCCAAGAGTCACCAGATCTCGACTGAGGGATCCCATCAAATAGACCGAGAAGGTCATCAGCACCGCTAACAAAGAACTGGTAAAGACCCCAAAACCAATGGCGATCGCGGTGATTAATGAAAGCTGAAGCCAGAGAAACGCAGAATGGCATAGGAGGGCAAGCCCATTAAACTCCACACGCCCCAACAGCATCACCCCCGCGTAAAGTGCGGTCATTATGGCCACTAGAACCGCTAAGACCCCCGACAATCCCAAGTGCTTCCCCAGGATAAATTCCGATCGACTGACAGGCTTCGCAATCAGGACAAAAACCGTGCGTTTTTCAATTTCTTTATTCACTAGCCCAGTGCCTACAAACACGGTCAGCAACAGACCCAGAACTTGCATGGCCGCCAAGCCTAGATCGGGCAGAATTTTTTGCTCGGTGGAAGCAGCAATCTCGGGCAGCAGGCGTTGGGCTAGGATGAGGGTAATGCCATAGAACCCAACCAAATAGAGGACGCGATCGCGAATCACTTCCCGAAAGACATTCGATGCAATGACTGTAATTCTCGCGATGGAACCGAACATGATGGGATTGGCTGAGAAACGGCTAAAGTTTTGCGACTCCCCTTGCCTAATCAATTTGCCTGATTAATCAATTTGACTCAGAGTCACTGAACTTAGAGCAAAGAGAGATGCAAAGGGAGAATAACACAGTCTAGCTCGCTTGGTGCAGTTTCTCAGCCTCCCGACGTTAAGCACCCACAGGCTTAGAATCTGGCTTAATCTCGATCGGACGGCTGACATCGTTGCATTTCAAACGGCCCACCACACGACTTGCGGGTAGGGCTGCCCCTGCCTTGCGATAGAACTGGCGATTGGGCGTAATTTCGCAGGTTTTGGTGAGGTAATAGCCAGCCTGCTGGGAACTCGGCCCTTGCCAAACAGCATCCAATTGCACGTTGTACATTGCGCCCGTATCAAAGCGATCGGTGGTGACTTTACCCTGGAGATCCCACAGTTGCCCTTCAAATAGTCGCCAACGCTGGGACAATTGTTTTTTGACATCACTTTCGAGATCGTTGACCCATTGCTTTTGGGCTTTGTTTTCAAATAACCAGCGTTCAATCTCGCTCCAATTCTGCTTCTCTAGGCGGCTCCGCAGCTGAGACTCGGCAGTATTGAGCACATCTTTGCCCAAGGGAGCGCCCCGATCGAAGTTGGAAACCCGCACGACAAAAGAGCTACTGGTAAAGTCATCGGCAAGCAAACTGGGATAAATGCTAAGCCACCCCTGTAGCAAAAAGTAGAACTGGAACCAGCAGGCTACCAACACATGACTAAGCAAAAACAGCACCATGCCTTGGCGCTTATCCTTACCGGGCCAGGTAAATTCGGGGGTTTTGCTGCCACCGTTGGTTTTAATAAAATTGGGAATTAAGCCAATGAAAGCCGCTAAGATCGGCCAGACAATGAATGCAGGGGGGGTAATGGCGGTCAATTGCCCAAAGTTGCCCCAACTGCCAAAGAGAAATAGACAAATCAAGGCAGAGATAATCCAAGGCCCCAAAAAGATCTGGGTGAAGACGCCCGGAAACGTGAGAGCCTTCTTGACCGGCGGTTCATAGACAAACCACCAAGCCGCCAAAATCAAGAAAATCCAGCCACAGGATGAAATGATGTTTTGCGCGATCGAGGTGGTGAAAAAGGCAATGAATGACGAAAACAAACTCAGCAATAACAAAGTTTGCCAGGATGCAGGCTGTTTAGGGGTCAGAAAGTTACGAATTTCTTGAATAAACTCTTTCATGGCAGCGCGTTCATGGCAACTTTGTGAGGCAAATTAGCATTTAGCAAGTTAGCGGCAAGCAGTTGAGCTAAAGCTGTCAATGGAGCAACGAGATGAAGAAGACTGACCAGATATTGACCAGATACTGGCGAAAAGAATGGGACAGATTCTGAAGGACGAGTTTTCAGTCAATGGAGCTGTAACGCTTATCGCAATAACGTTGGTCAATGGAAGGACAGGAACTCCGAACCGTTCAGACCTAAGAGGCCGTTCACATACCGTACTGCTCGCATATGCTTGTGATAGATCATCTGCGAGACCTTAGCTTGTGCAGAGACTAGCGCGGCAACGGCGGCTGAGCCACGAGGATGCGAATCGCTAGAATAATGCTGATGGCCGTAAAGCTAAAGGCGTTGGCCCAAAGTACCGCCAGAGGCCGATTGGACTCCGGGGCAAAGATAGGATTTGTCTGTTGTTGACGAAGCCGACCTTTAAATTTGGGTGACTCATCCCCTTTTTTCTCGGGGAGTGTACTTTTTTCCAAGAGCAATTCTAGCCACTCAATGCCCTGGAGCTTCAACAGAAAGGTGACTAGGAAGATCCCAAACCCTAGGCCAATCATGATGGGCGGAATCGATCGAATCCCAAAGAAGACATAGTCGATCACGAGGATGCGATAGGGCTCTGGGAGTAGGGGTTCCGCGACGAAAAAAGCTACCCAACCTAACACCGTGGTGAAAAGGTTGATGGAAGCAGCATACTGCATACTCACTTTGCGTCCCAAGTCCAGCCGCACGTTCAAGACGGCAGCTTCGATAGCGATCGCCAAAATCAGAAAGAGGAGCTGAAAGGCGATCGCCCGTAGGGGCAAAACATCGGTAAAAGTGGTGATCGGTGGCATTGCGACCCAACTTAGCGCTCTGTCCCCACGATTTTACGCGCGTTCTCTCCATTTGGAACGGAAACTTTGACCCAGAAAATATAGCCCTCGATCAAGTAACGGATCGAGGGCTGTGGTTGAGGAACCTGCCAGGGATTCCATGGGCACTTAATAGGCAGGAGGCAAGCTTATGGCGTGGCTGAGCCGGCGATCCGGGTGGCTGGATTTGGGAACAGTGCTTGAAAGCCTGCTAGACGATCGGCCAAGGGATCCGGTGACTGATCCCAGAGGGTTTCGTAGTAGAAGAAGGAGACCCCCAGCCCCGCCTGTTGCGAGGCCCAGACCTGGGATTGAATTTGCTGGATGGAAACGGGTTTGTTCCGTAGACCTGTCAGGATCCCGATCGCGGTGGGAATTTTTTTCTGGGTTTCCTGAATTTCGGGACGCGATAATTTAGCCGCAAAGCTTTGCAAGTCCGATCGATACACCTGCATGACCAATTCGTCCACGATCCCCTTACGGACCCAGTTCAGCCAATCCTGGAGATGGAACTTGTAGGCGTGGTCGTAGTAGTTGGGCGAGACGGAGAAAATGGCTTGGGCTTTCTTCGCCTTGACGGCCTGATTCAGTTGGGTCATGAAGGCGGTGATCTTATCGGCCCGCCACTTTACCCAGGCTTCGTCGGCGGGATTGGCGGGAGGGGCTTTTTTCGTTTCTTTTTTGTAGAGTTCGATGGTGTAGCGATCGTAGCCAAACTCGCGGGGTAGGCTCATATTGTCATCGAACTGGATCCCGTCTACGTCGTATTGCTGCATCACTTCCATTACCAACTGGGTGATGAACTGTTGCACCTCAGGATGGAAGGGATTGAGCCAAGCCACTTCCCCCGCAGGCCCCACGGAGGTTTGGCTGCCGTCGCGTTTTTGGGTGAGCCAGTCGGGATGGGCTAGGGCGAGTTCCGAAGTTTCCGGTGTCATAAACCCAAACTCAAACCAGGGGATCACTAACAGGCCCTGACGGTGAGCTTGGTTCACCACATCTTGCAAAATATCGTGACCGTCGGATCCTCGGTATTGGAAGGGCTGGATCCCCATCTGCTGGGCGAGGGGACTGGTATACATGACATAGCCTGAATTCCAGATAACGGGATAGATCGTGTTGAAGTGGAGGCTGCTGAGTTTACCCATGGCGTCTTGGGTGCGTTGGCGATCCTGCATGATGTCCATGTCGTTCAGGGTCATCCACACGCCCCGAATTTCCTGCCGGGGGGCTTGGGGCGGCGGCGCGATGGGAAAAGCGTCCAACTGGGCGATCGCGGGTATCCCTGACAGCAGGACAATCCCCCAGGACAGTAGAAAGAGGATGGGCCACAGCCATCGCAGCCGAAGACGCGATCGCCCCAATGAGGTAGACCGATGGGAACGGCGGGACGCTGAAGGATGGAGCAAGGGAAGGGAGGAGAAGACGCTCATGGGTATCTACAGAAGTGCACGATCAATCAGGAGAAAGAAGATTTAAGCGAGCTAGGCAGCGGTACTTGCTAGGCAGCCGGGATCCATGTTGATCACTCTGGATAGATTGCTCTCCAGTCTACAAGGATCCTTTTTCTCTGCTTAGGAACTCGATCGCAGGCGGTGAATGGGAGAATTCAACGGCTGGGGCAAGTGATAGAACAGACGCTGGAGCACGCTACTGTTGATTGTTGAAATGACAATCGTCCAAATTGTTCCCTGCAACGGTTATTGCCAACAGGTTATTGCCAACAGGTTATTGCCAACCCTGCTTTCAAGCTTTCAACCCGTGATTCCCCACCGGTAGGACACAAGGGGCGAAATGACCTATCCTCTGGTTTCACCGATCGGGGCTTAGCTTCAGGATAAACCTGGGTTTGGCTGGCATTTGCCTGCCTGTGGCCATCATCGTGTACCGTCCCCGCTGCAACGTTCATGCCTGCAACGTTCACGCCTACAACACCTACTTCTGTCCTGGGTTGGCAAAATAGACACTATATCTAGTGTTGATTTCAATAAAATCCTGTTCCAAAACGCAAAAGTTCGCTAAGATATGCTCACATTTCCAATCACCCTTGCTCTGGTCGGTTTCGCCTAATTCTCTGAGCCTTCCTCCGGCTTGGGAACCTCTTGCTCTAGCCGACTGAGCAATCTTTCTCAGAATGCGACGGTTCTGAATTTTCCCTTTCGTTGGCCCTTCTCGTTAATAGACCTATGGTTCGGACAGGCATTGGCATTCGTACAGCACAGGATCGGACGGAACGACTGGTCGGGCAGATCCATGTCTATGACGGGGCGGGCAAAGGGAAGTCCCAGGCAGCCTTGGGGGTGGTGCTGCGATCGATCGGCCTAGGCATCCAGACCTTTTCCCAAACGCGGGTATTATTGTTGCGGTTTTTGAAGGGGCCGGGGCGTACCTACGACGAAGATGCCGCGATCGAGGCTCTGCAACGGGGCTTTCCCCACTTGATCGACCAGGTGCGTACGGGGCGGGCAGAATTCTTTGGGGCTGAGGAGATCACCAAGTTCGATCGCCTAGAAGCGCAACGGGGCTGGGATGTGGCTAAGGGCGCGATCGCGTCGGGGCTGTATTCCGTGGTGGTGATGGATGAACTGAATCCGGTGCTGGATTTGGGACTGCTGCCCGTGGATGAGGTGGTGCGGACGCTGAAACGCAAACCGGAGCATATGGAAATTATTGCGACGGGTCGGGGGGCACCCCAGGCGCTGGTGGATATTGCTGATCTCCATTCGGAAATGAAGCCGCACTACCACACGCTACCGGAAGGGCAAGGCATTACCGGGATTGAGATTTACACCGGGGAAGGAAAGGGGAAATCAACCAGTGCGTTGGGCAAGGCGTTGCAGGCGATCGGGCGAGGCATCAGTCAGGACAAGTCCCACCGGGTGCTGATCATGCAGTGGCTCAAGGGTGGCGTGGGTTACACAGAGGACAGTGCGATTCAAGCCCTGCGCCAAAGTTACCCCAATTTAGTAGACCATCAACGATCGGGGCGGGATGCGATCGTTTGGCGGGGGCAGCAGCAGGATATTGATTATGTGGAGGCGGAGCGGGGCTGGGAAATTGCCAAGTCCGCGATCGCGTCGGGGATGTATAAAACGATTATTTTGGATGAGTTAAACCCCACGATCGATCTGGAGTTGTTGCCTGAGGAACCGATCGTGCAGGCGTTGTTGCGCAAGCCCAAGGATACCGAGGTGATCATCACTGGGCGTTGCAAAAATCATCCCGCCTATTTCGATCTAGCCAGTGTCCATTCCGAAATGGTCTGTCACAAGCATTACGCAGCACGCGGCGTGGATCTCAAGCGCGGCGTTGATTTTTAGGAGGCGTTGATTTTATCGACTGAGTTGCCTAATGATGCAGCATCCAGGGCCTATTATGCTGTTTTCCACGCTGCATCCGCTTGATTGTTGGCACAAAACTTAGAGTTTAAGAGTCACGCCGGAGTTTTGAGATCTATCAGCTTAAACTTTGTGAAACCCGGAATCCTTGAAACTAGCGTTGGACGCGATCTGAATTGGCTAGCCGAATTGCGTCAAACAGCTGACTACGGAGAAATACGCAACGTTTCTATGCTTCACTGCCTAGGGAGGGGTAAGCCATCGCCGCCTACGAAGGAGCTGAAGCGATCGCCTTGCATAAATCGATCGGGTCTTCCCTATCGAGAAGATGTCAGAGGTTAACCCCTCCACACAATCTTCCAATAGACCCAAACATTCAAGGAAATTCGCAATGAAACTTGCTCAACTGACCTCCTCCCTCGTGATTGCTTCTACCCTGTTTGCAGCCTTTGTTCCCACTGCCAAAGCTGATGATCTTGCTAGCCAAATGGTGGGTAAAGTTCAATGCAGCACTGGCGATGTCGCTCTGGGAAATAATATTCAAAATAATGTGAATAAGAGCGATCGTACCTGGGACTTGTCTAAGTCTGGCAACAGCGCTTCTTCCAGTAACTCCAACAGCAGCAAATCAAGCAATTCTAGCAGCAAAGCCGGTGGTGGCGGTGGTTTCAGCGTCTTTGGTATTGTTGGTGCCAATGGCAATGGCAGCTCTGCCGACAGTAAATCCTCTAGCTCCAATCAATCCAGTGCCTTCAGCGGCAAGAGTGCCTTCAGTAACCTAAACAAAGGTACCTCTTCCTCCTTCAGCGATAAGAGTTCTTCCACCGTTGTGGTTGGCAAAGTCAGCAATTGCGATTCCAATAACGCGGCAATGGCTGATATGTTCAAATCGCAAAAAGCATCCGAAATGAATGCAGACAACAACCGAACGGATATTCAAATCAACAACACCAACAATGAAACCTCTCGGAAACGAATTGACGCGGAAGTTAACATGAATCGTGACAATAACAAAACTCAAGTGGAAATGTTGGATATGCAGCGCCGAGGTGGCCAAGTGCAAAACCTAATTAAGTGGTAAATGGAGTGGTCAAAGTGCCAAACACCAGTCCGCTGAGTTCCTGAAACCTTTGTCAGTCTGTCGTTCCCTACCATTGCTTTACTCAGTCATCATTCAACCGAGCACCTCTGTATCTATTACTACCTTGATAAGGTCATGTAGAACGTCTTGATGCAGCAAGTCTAAGCAATTCTCACAGCATTTTCATCTTGCACAACTTGCACAACAAAGGGACATCGAATCGATGTCCCTTTTTCTGATTTCTGCCGCAATTACTCTGCCGCAATCCGTGGATTCTTCCAAAGGAAGATGATAGGTTGGGCAATGAAGCCGCAATCAACCCGATCGCCCGTGCTGAATTGCTTAATTCGACTGAGCGATCGCCCAGTCCTAGGGATTGGCTGGCTTAAACTCAAGCGACACGCCATTCATACAATACCGCTGTCCCGTCGGCTTTGGCCCATCGGGAAACACATGGCCGAGGTGTCCCCCGCAACGGCTGCAATGGACTTCGACCCGCGTCATAAAGAACGATCGATCGACTGAAGTCTCGATCGCCCCTTCGATCGGAGCATAGAAGCTTGGCCAACCCGTCCCGCTGTTGAACTTAGTATCCGAAGTGAATAGGTCTTGCCCACAGCCAGAGCAAGCATAGGTACCGGGTTCATAGGTTTTATCTAACGGACTGGTTCCGGCCCGCTCGGTGCCATGTTTACGGAGAACCCGAAACTGCTCCGGCGTCAGAAGTTGCTGCCACTCCGCCTCTGTTTTTTGGACTTCAAACACTTTGTCAGTTGCCATGGTGGATTCACTCCGCCTAACGCTAAAAAAAGGGACAGAGCGATCGCCCTGTCCCTATGATTATGCAATGAATTTTAGGGAGTCGGTTGCTAGGCAGGCGTGGGATGAGCGGACTGCCTAGCCAATGATTAACCCATGCCCGGAACCACCGGATGGAAATAAAACGCTAAGCCTAAGACTGCATAGGCTGCCAGCAAAAGTGTCCCCTCTAGCCAGTTAGATTTACCATCGGAACTGATGGAGTTCGTAATCAGCACGGCTACGGCTACAGCCACCAGTTCAAAGGGATTAAAGTTCAAATCCATGGGCTGCCCCAGGAACCAGCCCGCAATTACCAGCACCGGAGCTACAAACAGCGCAATCTGTAGGCTGGATCCAACTGCTACGGAGAGTGACAAATCCATTTTGTCCTTCATAGCGACGGTGACGGCAGTGGCGTGTTCTGCGGCGTTACCAATAATCGGCAACAAGATCACCCCGGTAAACAATGCCGTCAGCCCCAGCATCGAAGTTGCTTCTTCCAGGCTATCCACCAGCAACTCCGACTCGATCGCGACGCCGATCGTGCAGCAGAACAAGACAAACGTCCAAAGCGGCAGATTGGGTTGGTGGCCTTCTGATTCCCCCGCAAGACTCGCTTCGGCCATCTCGATCGCGCTCTCTTCCACCGTAGCTGCGTCATACAGATAGGTATGGGTTTTCATGGAGAATAACAGGGTCAACCCATAGACCCCAATCAACACGATCGCCACGGCCACGGAGAGCTTTTGAATCGTGACCTCATCAATTCCGGCAGACGTGTAGTTCACCGCCGTCGGCAGCAGCAAGGCAATCACCGCCAAGTTCATCGACGATGCATTGACCCGCGCCACCACCGGCTGGAATTCCTGTTCCTTATAGCGCAGCCCCCCGAGGAGCATGGACAGCCCCATGACCAGTAGAAGGTTGCCAATGATCGACCCGGTTAAACTCGCTTTTACCACGTCGATCAAGCCTGCATTGAGGGCAACGATCGCAATAATCAGTTCCGTCGCGTTGCCAAAGGTGGCGTTCAATAGCCCCCCGAGGGTCGGCCCTGCGACCACCGCAATTTCCTCTGTCGCGGTTCCCATCCAAGCGGCCAGAGGAAGAATCGCTGCTCCCGCCGTCAAGAAGACCACTAACGAGCCCCAGTGGAGGAAATGAGCTGCGATCGAAATTGGAATAAAGGCTAGTAGCCCAAGAAAGACTAAATTTTTTAGTGACATCAGACTTCGCCAGGTGGATATGTGACGGGGTAATGGAAAAGGTGAATCGCCTTCGCTGTAGGAGGCAACTTAAGAATACCCATGGCGATCGGTTTTAGCATGGATTTTCCCAACAGGCACGGAGAATTGCGATAGGCTGAGACAATTAGGCTAAGGCAAGGGGGGCACCTAGGGAATACCTAGGGGGTACCTAGGGGATACCTAAAATTCCCTCCTGAAATGGCCCCTACACTAATCTCTTAAATTAGCAATCCCTCAAATTAGCAATCCCTCAAATTAGCAATCCCTAGTCAAATTAACGCCTCCGCTTGCTATGTCCGACCTGTCTTGCTTTGCTAGCCCCGATCGCCGGATTGCGGTTCTCCTCCATGAAGGGATTCGTGGCACCCATGGAAAAACGGGATTGGCTCTCATCCGCTATCGCCCCGAACAGATTGCCGTGGTCATTGACAGCCAAACCGCAGGGCAATCCTTTGCCCAACTGACGGGAATTCCTTGGGATGGCCCGATCGTCGCGTCCGCTGCCGAAGCCATGGCCTACCAGCCTGATTGGTTGGCGATCGGCATTGCGCCCTCCGGTGGGGCCTTACCCGAAAGCTGGTTCCAAGAGATCCACCAAGCAGTCGCGGCGGGTTGCTCGATCGCCAATGGCCTGCATACGCCCATGGCCGCTCATCCTGACCTCAGCCCTCTGCTACAACCGGGGCAACTCATTTGGGACATGCGCCAGGAACCCCCCGGCTTGGCCGTAGGTCGCGGAGCGGCTCGCTACCTTTCCTGTCGTCGGGTTCTGACCGTCGGGACGGATATGAGTGTCGGTAAAATGTCCACCAGCCTGCAACTCGATCGGGCCTGTCGCCAACGGGGACTCAACTCCAAGTTTCTCGGAACGGGGCAGGCGGGCATTATGATTTCTGGGGAAGGCATTCCTTTAGATGCGGTGCGGGTGGATTTTGCCTCCGGCGCAGTGGAACAACTGGTTTTGAAATTTGGTAACCACCACGACATCTTATTGGTCGAAGGTCAGGGATCATTATTAAATCCGGCTTCGACTGCAACCCTGCCCTTAATGCGGGGAAGTCAGCCAACCCATTTAGTTTTGGTACACCGGGCTGGGCAGACGCATATTAGGACGTTCCCAGATACCCCCATTCCACCGTTGCAGAATGTAATAGAATTATACGAGTCCGTTGCATTTGCTGGTGGTTCGTTTAATTCCGCAAAGGTTGTTAGTGTTGCACTCAATACAATTCACTTATCCGATGAGGAGGCGAAAATCGAAATCGATCGCGTCCAACAATCGACAGGGTTACCTTGTAGTGATCCCATTCGTTATGGCGTGGATAACTTGATCGATACTTTTCTCTAGAAAATCACATTTCTTTTAACAAAAACTTAACTTGATCCCATTGCAGTTCTGGGATCTTCGGGGCACTCTATTTCTATAGGCAATTACTTGATCCCAAGGAAAAGCCTAAATTTTTTTAAACCACTACTAGAGGAAACACCTATGCAATCCGTCAAACAAATGACCCAGCGCAAAGTCACCGAACTATTGAACTGGCTCCATGGCGATAGCTCCCAGTTACAACAGTTGCTGGAGCAAACTCAGCAGCTGAATCCTGATAAAGATACTTCCTGGTGCATCGACAAAGTCTGGTCAGAACAACGGGCGTGGCGAGTTTGACTCGATCGTTCCCTAGCCTCCTTGTCCCTCTCTACTGCAACTTGCCCGGTGTCCTTGCTGGATTCTTAATATCCAAGTTTTAATAGAAGGCAGTTTTACCGACTCGGTTGAGAGTGTTAAGATGCAGCCTTCTGTCAGTCTCCTTCGTGTAACGTCCTACAATCACCAGCAGCTACGCCACAGCCTGGAAACCCTGCTGGATCCCTTGGGTGGCATCTCAAACTTTGTCAAGTCCGGCGATCGGGTTCTCCTAAAGCCCAATCTCCTGACGGGCGCTCG
This sequence comes from Alkalinema sp. FACHB-956, assembly GCF_014697025.1. Classification (NCBI taxonomy): domain Bacteria; kingdom Bacillati; phylum Cyanobacteriota; class Cyanophyceae; order Leptolyngbyales; family Leptolyngbyaceae; genus Alkalinema; species Alkalinema sp. FACHB-956. Next base: position 121,188 of record NZ_JACJRC010000007.1, read on the forward strand.
GCCTACGAAAGAATGTGTGACTCGACCAGAGGTGGCCTATTGTGTCGCACAAATGGTTTTGGAAGCGGGCGGACAGCCCTTTTTAGGCGATGGCCCCGCCTTTGGCAGTGCACTAGGGGTTGCTAAGGCCAGCGGCTATGCCTCGCTGATTGAAGACCTCAAAGTTCCGATCATCGAATTCAAGGGCAAACGCTATGAAACGGTGAGTCAGGAATTTAACCATTTGTTGTTGTCGAAGGAAGCCATGGATGCGGATGTGGTGATTAACCTACCGAAGGTCAAATCCCACGTTCAGCTCACCATGACCATGGGGGTCAAAAATCTGTTTGGCTGTGTTCCCGGTAAGATGAAAGCCTGGTGGCATATGGAAGCGGGCAAAGATGCCGATCGCTTCGGAGATATGTTAGTGGAAACGGCACGGGTCATTAGTCCTGACCTGACGATCGTCGATGGAATTTTGGGCCATGAAGGCAACGGCCCCAGTGGCGGTGAACCGAAAGAACTGGGCATTTTGGGCGCATCCGCCGATGTATTTGCCCTCGATCGGGCCATTTTAGACATCGTGCAAGTTGATCCAGCGCTCGTGCCAACGATTCGAGCGTCCCGGCGATTGGGTCTCTGTCCTGAACTTGAGGCGATCGCGTTTCCCTTGATGACACCCAAGGAACTCCAAATTGCCGATTGGCAGTTACCCGTTAACATGATGCCGATCGACTTTGGGGCACCTCGGGTCATCAAGTCTACGTTTAAACACCTGTATATTCGGTTTATTAAGGAACCCATGGCAGCCTACGCTGGACGCTAGCCCTTCAGCCAATTTGCTGCGATTAATTGCGCTGCTGTGACTCTACGGCTGCAATCTTGTTGCACCTGAGTCCATGGCTCCTAAGACTAGATAAGTCCCATCCCGATCACCATGGCTCCCATGGTGATCAGGTGTAGCATGACGCCTCCCCAGAGATTTTGGGTTTTGAGGATGAGCCAACCATTGATCACCCCTAGGGGCAGCCCCATTCTTTGAGGATTGTGAAGTGTCCAATCCCCCCTATCACCCAAATGGCTACAATCAACCAGAGGGTCTGTCGGAGGCGATCGGGGGCTGACGCGGCATGATTGACTCTGGATGGATTCAGCACCATAATGCTGCGCCTATTGCTTAAGTATTGCGCCTGTTGCTGAAACTTACCTAGAAGAAAATGCTTGCTGTCAAGCGGTACACCCTGATCCTAATGAAATCCTCAGTGGAAACGCCCAATCTTGAGTTAAGCGTTAACTAAGAACAACCGCCATTTCCGTATCACTCCCCCCAGTTTTATGTCTTTTTTGTAACTCTTGTATCGCCTTGTTACTAAGCTGTTCGATTACCATGTCAGCTAGGTATCTTAAGAAAGTCACCTATTTTCTTAAGCTTTTGCTAAGAGTTACCATGACACCTACAATGCTTCGACAACTGTGGTCTCTGGTGGAAATGAATCAGGCCACGCTGCTTCTCAATCTAGATGATGCTTCCCTCGTACAATGGCTGCTCAAGCAATTTCGAGCAGAACAATCCCTGAATGCTGAAGAAGCTTCCATGGTGGGCCATTATATTCAGTCAAAAATTCCTTTAATTCGTGATCTAGCGGGACAACGCATACCACACATGGCGCTGAGCCGTTCAGTGTAGTCGTTTGCACTGGTTGTGCGGTCTAGGTTCTCTCCATTGCGATTCAAAAGCGCTTATCGAGGGCTGTTCAGAAGTCGGTGATTCGGCGCTAGTTGGTAGACGGACTAGTTGGCGGAAGATCGATGGGTGGCTGGGATTGGGACGATCGCAGCGTACTGGAAACTAAGACAAACCCTAGATAGGCCGGCAGAATCAAAAGAATCAGGCCAATTCCTGCGACGGTAGCCCATTTCAAATTCGCGGGTTTACCGTAGACACTCCGATAGGGATCAATGGGCAGTAGCTCAGACTTCACCACTTCCCGCATCGCGATCGGACGCTTAAACCGGACTCGTCGATCGTCGAGCTTTTCTAACAAAATCCAACCGGCATATCCTTCTTCTTCGCACAATTTTTGCAGCACCTTGGGATCCCGAAACACATCCTGGTAAGCCCGCACAATTTTAAATTCCCACCCCACCAGTCGAGGGTCTGTGCTGCCCTTTTGAGCTTTCGTCACAACATTTTCATCCATCGGATCGATCGTAGTTTTGGAATCATAGGGCGTTAATTGCTCTTCTTCGGTCCAATCTTGACGTTCCTTGAGTTGCTGCCACCGCAGTCCGAGACCCAAAACGAGGCCCTGTAGCCCAAGGCTCCCCATCAATAAACTTAGTAGAGCCAGTTCGCCCATCCTGCCCTTACACCCATGCAGACCACATTGATTGCAAAATCATTGATTGCGAAACCATTGATTGCGAAACCATTGATTACGAAATTAAGTGCGAAATTGATTGCGAACTAGAATTTAACATATCCTTCAATCAACCAATCGGTGTCAATTGATTGTAGTCGCAGTTTTTCCAGTTGTAGCGCTTGGGTCATTGCTTGGAAGCCCAAATCGCCCACGGGGGTCGGTGCATTGACGCCGCCAATGATTTTGGGGGCAATGAAGGCCCAGACTTTTTGGACAGCCCGATCGGCGATCGCCCGTGCCGCCAAGGTGCCACCACATTCCCACAACACCTGCATACAACCCCGATCGTACAAATTTTGCATGACTGCGGCGGGGCTTAAGTCCGCTAGGGCAATCACTTCTACGCCCTGGGCTTGTAGTTTGTCATTGACCTCAGGATTTGCGCCAATTTGGGTAAAGACCAGGGTAGGAGCGATGTCCGTCTGCCACAAATTGGCGATCGTCGGCAGATCCAAGGTGCGACTCATCACCACGCGCAGGGGATTGTGATCCGTGAGGCCGTGGGTGGTCAGGTTGGGATTATCTTGACGAACGGTGTTGCCGCCGATAATGACCGCATCACAGGCCGATCGCAGTTGATGGACTTTTTGCCGTGCGGCTGGCCCCGTAATCCAAGCACTGTGCCCCGTCGTGGTGGCAATTTTGCCATCGATCGTCATGGCATACTTCAAAATCCCAAAGGGCTGATGGTGCAAAATACGATGCGCAAACGCTTCGTTCAATTCCTGGCAGGCGGCAGCTTCCACCCCCACAACGACTTCAATGCCCGCCTCTCGCAGCTTGGCAATGCCCCGTCCCGCCACCTGGGGGTTGGGATCTTCCATGCCAATCACCACCCGATGCAATCCTGCCGCCACGATCGCATCGGCACAGGGCGGTGTCCGACCAAAATGGCTACAGGGTTCCAAATTAACGTAGAGCGTCGCTCCCTGGGCTTGGTCTCCCGCCTGTCGCAGGGCAAAGACTTCAGCATGGGGGTCTCCCGCCCGTGGATGAAACCCTTCCCCCACCACCACTCCGTGCTTGACAATGACAGAACCCACGAGAGGGTTAGGTGCGGTTTTTCCCAAGGCTTGTTTGGCAAGGTCTAAGCACCGTTGGAGATATTGTCGATCGATGTCATTAAACTCAGATGGCGGGAACTCAGGAGATAGATTACGACTAGACATAGTGGTGACGATGGACTGTTTCCATCCTCCCTTTAGGAGGTTGTGTCGTCTACTATACCCAAGCAGGATTCAATCCCCAAGCAGGATTCAATACAGGCGAGAGGTTGAGTAATGTCCCAGAACTTCTTGGCCCCACCGCACTAGATTTTCGGAGCCTTCCATCAGGAGTAAATAATGGCCTCGGCTGATGTGGTGGCGATACAAGCTAGCGACGGTTCCCCCGCCAAAGGCTCCTAAAAAAGTTCCGATCGCAGCGCCTAACAGTCCGCTGGAAAAGCCCACCATGGGAATAATCATCATCGAGGATCCCACCATGGCCCAACTGGGTTGGCGCAGGAATGCTAGGGCTTCGAGTTGACTGTGAATCAGCCAGAATAAGGCCGTGGCAACGACGGTTCCCACGATCGCGCTGACGATCGCCCAGCCCACGGCCTTCCGCACAATGATCTGAATTGGACGCAAGAGGCCAATTCGCTCAGGGCGGCTATACCCTTCACCTACGATCGTTAAATGTTCGGGAGAAATTCCGTGATAGTTCAACAATCGGTAAGCTTGAAATGCAGATACTTCATCTGGAAAAACTTTCACGACCAGATGTGTATTTCGAGGCACCAACCCTTTTTGTCGCAGGAATCGCCTTACCACCGCAGCTATGCCCAGTTTTATAAAAGCTATATTGGCAATTCTAAACGCTCAAACTGAAATTCCCTAGTAGCCACCCATCTAACTTAATCATTGTTTGATGAATCATCGGGTTATGACATGAATCATCAGGGTATGACCAAGGTCTCTCCTGTATTCGATCGCTCAGGGGCGGCAGTGTGAAGGGGGCGTTTGGTCAAAGGGGGCTGGGGCGAACTTGGTTGGGGCGAACTTGATTGGGGCGAACTTGGTTGGGGCGATCGCCCTAGGACCCCTGTGCGTACTATGTGTGTGTACTATGGAAGGATTCAGGTTTTGTTGAAATTATTGTTTGGTGGATCCCTATGCCTCCCCGTTGGTCTCGTGTTCCCACTCGTCAAGATCCGGAGTATCGCAAGCTCGACGATCGTGTGACGTTTGCCACCCATGTTGCTGGCTTTCTTGCGGTGAATTCTGGCGTATGGTTTGTGCGACAGGTGCAGTATGCCGATTGGCCTTGGACACTTTGGCTGACGGGCCTATGGGGTTTAGTTTTAGTCGGCCATGGTGTTTACGTGTTTACGATCGCCGACTACAGCGATGCTCCTAAGGATTCCTAACCCTCGGGATTTGTCCATGGGACTCATTCGTTCGCCTAATTCATTCACTGAATGAGTCTTAGTTCACCGAACCAGTCTCAGGTTATTGAAGATTTTTGCGGTTCAGGATGCTACATTCTGGACTCGCTCGCTAAATTCTCTCTTGCTGAATAAGGAGTAGAGCCTATGGCACGCAATTCATCGCAGGCGATCGAATCCCTTGCTGCGGAGATTGGTGAAAATATTTACATCGATATCGCCAAGTGGCACCTTTACCTAGCAGAGGCTAAGTTGCATACCGTGTTGGCGGAGCAACTGTTTCCCCTTCTGGAAAGCGGTAGGGTGGATGAAAGTGCAGTCACCCAGGTTTTGCAGCAAATTTCTGTGAAGGTCGGTGGGGGCAAGCGGGAACTGCCCTTGAGCGATCTGTTGCCGATGCAATGCCAGGTAAATTTGCTCGATCTGCTGGAAGAGTTTCAGCGGAATTTGTAGACAAGGAATTTGTAGACAAAAATTTCTAGCCAACTCGGGAAAATTAATGCTGGGAAATCAACGCTGGGAAGTCAACGCTGACAAGTCACTCCAGCAAGTCACTCTGGCATTACTCCTTCAGGCAGGGCAGTGGCTACAGCGACACCTCGATCGATCACGATGGTGTATGCGATCGCGATGGTGTATGGGTAGTCCATCATTAAATGCCCTATGCCGTGCCGCGAATGGTGACACCTAGACCGGGCTGCAAATTGGGTAACAGACAACCATTCTGGAAACTTGCTCCCACAAACGGATCATCCTTCAAATTCAGGTGACTATCCAAATCCAAATGATCCGCCAAGGGTGACAGGTGGGCCAACGCCGTATTCATCAAACTGCTATCGGAATAGCAACCAAACATGACCTTCAATCCCGCTGCTTTGGCTGTGTGGATCATCCGTAACGCTTCCGACAGCCCCCCGCACTTATTGAGCTTGATATTCACCCCATGCACCCGATCGGCCAGGGGCAAAATATCCCGACTGGTAAAACAACTCTCATCCACAAAAATCGGCAACGGCGACTGACGATAGAGCTCCAGCAGATCCCCCTCATGGCCCTTGGGTAACGGCTGCTCCAGGTAGGTAATGCCCTGATCCGCCAGCCATCCCGCCATGGCGATCGCATCGGCCAACTGCCAACCGCCATTAGCATCAATACTGATCTGCTGGATGTGTGGAGCCGCCGCCTTCACCGCCAACAGCATCGCCCGATCGGCCTCGATTCCCGCCGGACTGCCCAGCTTCACCTTCAGCACCCGAATTTCCCGGTTGAACTGCAACCAATGGCGCACCCGTTCCTGGGCGGCTTCCGGTGTGCTAATTCCGATCGTCACCGACGTGGGCACAATGCGATCGCGGTTTAAGCCCAACAATTGCCATAGGGGTAAACCCGCCTTTTTACCCAGCCAGTCATGCAGCGCCAAATCCAACGCCGATCGTGCCGCCGAGGGCACCCCCGCATCCTCCATCACCCGATCGAGGCTTTGTCGTTCCAAGGGACTGTAGGGGGCTAGTAGGGGCGTGATCCGTTGTAGCGATCGGGCAATTTGGTCGATCGATTGGGACTGTTCTCCGATGGAAAATGGGGAGGCTTCCCCCCAGCCCTCAATGCCGTCGTGTTCAATCCGTAGAAATAAATTAGTGGATTGGCTGGTTGTGCCTCGGCTGATCGTTAGGGCAAAACGCTTGTGAACGGTAAAAGTTTGCAGACGGATTTGCATAGGAGTGTATTAAAGAATCGCAATCTAGTTCCCTCTCCCCAGGGAGAGGGCTAGGGTGAGGGCCGAGAGGCTTAAGGTGCTAAAATCCCCGGTCTCGCAGACATTCGATCGCCTCAATATACCGTGGAATCGCTTCCCCCGTGACCTCGCAGGCCGTCCGATCGACCGCGATCGGATCCTCGCCGCAAAACACCTTACCGCAGGGCAGAGCAGTCCCGCGATCGGGTTTCCAATCCCGGCTGACAAAGCGTTCCGTGGCATCTACCACCGCCCCATCAAACAGGTAGCCAATGGAAAAATAGACATCCTGCAACACCTCCGGCACGCTGGGGCGATGTAACTGACCGCGAGAATTGGCACTGCGGGCTTTATATTTCGCACGGGGAAAGAGCCCATAGAGATTTTTCAACGAAGCCGAAATCAGCGGTTCATCCTTCAGAATTGTGCGCTTGAAGGCTCCGATCGTAATGCGGCAGTCCACTTCTTGCAGTAGCTTGGGTGCCCAAAGGGTTTTGAAGCGCACGGGTTGGGGCGATCGATTCTCATATTCCGCCAGTTCCAACGTATCCGCATCCAACAGCCGCATTCCCCCGTCCAACACCTGATCTAGCCCCCGTTTTGCCGCGATCGTGGCTAGGCTCACCGGCGAACAGACCCCCTCCACAATCAAAATTTCCGCCGTGGGGCTGGCCTGCCGTAATCCCTGTAACACCTGCCCCAACACCGCTAGGCTCACCGTCACCGGGGGCGCTGCGGGATACCCCAAATTCGGCTTGACCAGAATGCGCTGGGCACCCTTGGCCCGATCGGGCGGTTGATAGACAAAAGCAGCCGAATCCAGAACTTGAACCATCGAAATTTAAATTACCGTAACGACCATTGAGCATTGTAGCGATCGTCTCTGGCTCACTAACTTTGTAAATGTTGCTGTAATGTCGCCGTGAATTCATGGGTCGTAACGCTAGGGTTATCCCCTCTGGGCTAAGCTGGAAGATGTTCGATCGAGGGCTGATGCAGATCGGCCATCAGCTAGCTACCATGCCCATTGTCCGCTTAGTTTCCCTCCTAGTGCTGACCCTGGGGTTAGCCATTTTCACTTGGCAAAACTTCAGCACGAGCTTGCCGCTGGTCTTTTTTGGTGTGGCGCTGGGGCAATGGCCGCTTTCCCTGTGGTTGCTCCTAGCTTTACTGTTGGGCAGTGGAACCAGCTTCGCCATCACCGCCCTGCTCAAGCTATCCACCACAGCGGTGAAGTTACCGCGCTGGGGGCAACGATCGGGCGATCGAACCCGCGATCGGCAGCAAAATCGTCAAGCTTCTCGTGATCAAACCCGCGATCGGGCAGATTGGGATGATGACTGGGGTACAGAAAATCCTGGGGCTGAAGATTGGGACGATGATTGGGATAATGGCCCTGTGGTCGATCGGCCCCAACCGGCCCGTGAACCCCAACCCCGCCAGCCCGTGCGTCAGGATGTTGTAGACGCAGAATTTCGAGTGATTGTCCCTCCCTCCCGCAACCTAGAAGATGATCGTTAATCCCACCACCGTCCACCAAGCCCTGCAAGGCACCAACCTCTATCTCATTGGCATGATGGGATCCGGCAAGTCCACCGTTGGTCAAGTCCTAGCCGATCGCTTGGGTTACCAGTTTTTTGACAGCGATACGGTGATTGAACAGGTAGCCCAGCAGCCCGTGAGCCAAATTTTTGCCGAATCTGGAGAAGCGGTGTTTCGGGAACTGGAAACCCGAGTGCTGGCGGAAATTGCGGGTCATGGTCGCAAGTTGGTAGCCACGGGGGGCGGCATCGTCCTGAAACCGGAAAATTGGGGTTACTTGCGCCATGGGGTGATTATCTGGCTGGATGCCTCGATCGAGATTCTGAAAACCCGTCTAGAGGCAGATACCACCCGTCCACTCCTCCAGGGCACCGACCTGGAAACCAAGCTGACATCGCTCTACGCCGATCGCCAAGCCCTCTATGCCCAGGCCGACCTGAGAATTATGCTAGGGGAAACGGATACGCCGGAGGAAATTTGCGATCGCATCCTCCTTGCCTTGGCCAAAGCCTGCCAGGAAAAGCGGGATCAGGACGCCACGATCGAAGAATTGAACCGCCAAAAGCCCTTTCGCTTAGAGGAGTAATTTGAGAAGAGGAATCTCATCAGTCCCTCACATCTCACGTCATCCTCCATATCATCTTGTAATCTAGATAACGTTGTTTTTTTAACCAGCGGTCGATCGCCATGTCCATGCCCCTTGATAACTGCCTTGCTGATGCCTCGGTTCGGGTCAATATTCTGAGCGAGGCGTTGCCCTATATCCAACAGTTTGCAGGGCGGACGATCGTGGTCAAGTACGGCGGTGCAGCCATGAAGGACAGCACCCTGAAGGATCAGGTGATTCGGGATGTGGTGTTTATGGCATCGGTGGGCATTCGTCCGGTGCTGGTTCATGGGGGTGGCCCGGAAATCAATACCTGGCTGGGTAAACTGAACATCGAACCCCAGTTCAAAAACGGCCTGCGCGTCACCGATGCCCCCACGATGGATGTGGTGGAAATGGTGTTAGTGGGTCGGTTAAATAAGGAAATTGTGGCCCTGGTCAACCAAGCGGGCGGCTCTGCGGTGGGGCTGTGTGGCAAAGATGGTAACCTGCTGACGGCACGCCCTGCCGATGAAGAAGGGGTCGGCTTTGTGGGGGAGGTGTCCACAGTGAACCCGCGACTGCTTGAAGTGTTGATTAATGATGGGCACATTCCGATCGTCTCCAGTGTGGCGGCGGATGAGATGGGTCAGTCCTACAACATTAATGCTGATACGGTGGCCGGGGAAATTGCGGCGGCTTTGGGGGCGGAGAAGTTAATTCTGCTCACGGATACACCGGGACTGATGAAGGATCCTAAGGTGCCGGATAGCCTAATTCCGCAACTGACGATTCGGGAAGCCCGCGCACTCATCGATGACGGTACAGTTTCTGGGGGCATGATTCCTAAGTTGAGCTGCTGTGTACGATCGCTCGCTCAAGGGGTGCGGGCTGCCCACATCATTGATGGTCGGTTACCCCATTCGCTCCTGCTGGAAATTTTCACCGACTCTGGAATCGGGACGATGGTGGTGGCGTAGCAGTTTTTGGGGCATTGCCAAAGTTTGAGGGATTGGTCAAATTCGATCGAGAGAGCGTCATTCTTTGATGGTTGATCTCCGCAAAATTTCCAGCCACGGATGTATCCATTTGAGAATTCTCTGGTTACCCTTAATGAGTAATCAGAAATGAGTAATCAGAGAATTCCCACTCAGAGTTCTCCCCAGCTACTTGTTGGTGGGATGCGACGGGTCTCAATCTCTGAGTGCTTTGAACATCGGTTACTTTGTGCATCTCTTGGCTATGGCAAATCTACTCACCCATCTCTATCGAACTGCTATGACTAATTTGCTCGTTCAGCAGACCAAGTTCCGAGAGGATAGCATTGGACTTCGTAACGAGCAATGCCGATCGCGATTTTTAATTCAACCCAAAGACACTGGTAAAGTCTGTCTATTTTTTCATGGGTTTACGGCAGCTCCGTTTCAGTTTGCTTCCCTAGGCCAAATCCTTTACCAAGCAGGCTATAACATTATGATTCCTCTTTTGCCCGGTCATGGCCGAGCTGGGAATTGGGATAAAAATAATCCGCCGCCGCTGCCGCTAGAGTCTCAGGTCTATAAAGATTTTGCGATCGACTGTTTGAAAAGTGCCAAAACGTTGGGTGATGAAGTGGTTGTGGGGGGATTATCGGGGGGCGGTACGTTGGCTACATGGCTTTCGGTGGAAAAAGCAACAGACATTACTCGATCGCTGTTGTTTGCTCCCTATTTAGGTAATAGTCGGTTTGTCTTGGATTTGCTAGCAACTTACTCCAAGGACTATGTGGAATGGAAAGATAAAGCCGAAATGGATCGGGTTGGCTATTCTGGTTTTCCCATACCTGCCACCAAGGCTATCTTACGGATAGGCCAAGAAGCTGTAAATCGTGCCCAGTCGGAACCTACGCCACCGATGTTTATTCTGGCCACTGATCTAGATGCAGCGGTTAATAATAATGATCATCTCACGTTATTTGATGCTGTTCGCAAAAGAGAACCAAGTACTTGGTACTACCGTTTTCCGAAGGAATTAGCTGTTCCCCATGCCATGTTGATCAAGGAAGAAGGAACACAGTGGGAAAATTTATTAAATGTGATGGTGAAAGCTTATTTGCAAAGTGATCTGGCTTGGGATGATGTGGAAGAAATTGCCTACCGCATGACCGAGGGGAAAACCTTCCCACAGGTAGTGAATGAACTAAATCTTGCGGATAAAGTTTCCCCAGATGTGCCAACGATGATTACGATGATTGATAAACGGTCGATCGTGGAAAAACGTAATCCGAACGCAATCAACAACGATTAATCATTAAGCGCTTTCAACCCAAACGGAAACGGAGCCGCCTTTACAGAAGAACTGACCCCAACCATCGTGATTGGTTGTGACGGGGTGGGAAATGTGCTGGGTTAGGTCATGAAATACCATGTTAGGTTTGCCCACCCGCATCCACTTATAACCATCGGTGCCATTACTCATTAACACCGCCATCGCTTTAGGATGATCCCGATCCCCTAGGCGCGACCAACCAATGCAATTGGGATGATCGAAATAATTAATCTGCTCACCATAGGCGTACTGTTGACGAGCTTGTAGGAAGCGATCGATCAACCAACGGTGGGACGGCATCACAATACGGTACTGATTGCCATCCCGACCCCGATCGGTGTATTCCGCGCCATAGTAATCGGCATAGAACACACAGGGATATCCTTCCTGACGAAGCAGAATAAAAGCATAGGCCAACGGCTTAAACCACGGTTCCACCACGGATTCCAGTGCTTGTAGGGGTTGGGAATCATGGTTTTCGACAAAGGTGACGGCATGGGTTGGACGCTGCTGCATCAAGGTTCCATCCAGAATGCGGCGGAGATCGTAATTGCGTCCTGTTTTGCTGGCGTAATGGAAATTGTAATGTAGCGGTACATCAAAAATAGCCATGCGGCCACCCGTTAAGTCAATGTACCAATGTAAGGATTGAATATCTGGGGACCAATATTCACCAACGACAAAGAGATCTTTCCCCGCATATTTTTCTAATGCATCAATCCACTCTGGAAAGAACCAAGCAGAAATGTGTTTAATTGCATCTAAGCGAAATCCATCAACACCTGTGGTATCGAGATACCATTTGCCCCAGTTAATTAATTCTCGACGCACATCAACATGCTGACAATCCAAGTCACAACCCATGAGATAGGCAAAATTGCCTTTTTCTAAGGCAACGTAATCATCAAAGACTTTGCCTTCAAGAAGATAAACCGTACTACGATCGTTGGGGTTGTAATCGTTGTAATCCACCGCATCAAAATGCCACCAATGCCATTCAAAGTTGGAATATTGGCCCGATCGACCGGGGAAAGTAAAGGCGGTATAGCTTTTAATGTCTTGCATGCCCCCTTTGGGCGTGATGCGATTATCCTGGGAAAAGGGCGTGGCTTTCATGGTTTCTGCGGTATCCCCCCCCATTTTGTGGTTCAAGACGCCATCAGCATAGACTTGCATGTTGGCCTGTTGCAGCGATCGAATGGCATCTAGGTATTGTGGTTTGGTGCCGTATTTAGTGCGGATAGAATTTTTCTGATTAAATTCGCCTAAGTCGTAGAGATCATAAACGCCATAGCCCACATCATACTGACCGGATAATCCTTTGTAGGCGGGTGGTAACCAAATGCCTGTAAACCCGTTGGCTGCCAGTTCCGCTGCATTTGTTTTCACTTCGTCCCATAGAATGCCCTTGTCGGAACTATACCAATGGAAATATTGGATCATCGTCCCATTTGTGAATGCCATACCAACCTCTGAAGAAAATGAATCAACCAAAATTCTGAAATTGAATCGATGAATGCGACTTGATGGGTTAATGCTACAGACCCGATCGCCTAAAGAACGGAAATTCCACTAAATTCTTTCAAATTCTTTCAAAGTTTGTCTTTTTTGGGAGAATACAGTGATCCGATTTCTCTACACTAAGATTACAGAGTAGAAATAAGACCGATATAATGGAACTTATCTAGAAGTTCAATCAGGGAGCTGGTTCCCATGACTGTTGCCATTCCCAAAAGAATCAGTCTTGAGGAGTATCTGACCTATGACGACGGGACAGAAGTCCGTTACGAGTTGGTTGATGGCATTCTAGTCAATATGGGTACCGAAAGTACGATTAATACTTTGATAGCAGTGTTTCTAATGAACTGCTTTTGGCAGTTAGGGCTTCCTCACTACCGCATTGGAATCAAACAAAAGATTCAGGTTGCAAGAACCCATGCCAGTGCCCGGGAGCCTGACTTAATTATTCATTCGGAAGAATCCTTGGCTGCGCTCATGGGCAGATCGGAAGCTTGCCTAAAGCTGAACGAACCGAACCCGCTCATCGTCATCGAAGTTGTTTCCCCAGGCACCAAGTCCTCTGAGAATTACCAGCGTGACTATCATCAGAAGCCGGTTGAATATGCCGCTCGAGGGATTTCCGAAATGTGGATTATTGATCCCGATCGAGCCGTGGTGAAAGTAGGCAATCTGACTGATGGCACGTATCGGTTCCAAGACTTCAGGAGCGATGATACAATTGTTTCTCCCACTTTCCCAGAGCTTTCCTTCTCTGTAGGGCAAGTTTTGAGTGGTGGTAGATAATCGAGTTTTGTCAGTAAAAATTGAGTCACTTCTAACTATATGAATCAAGAAATGGTGAAATGCACTTGTCGAAGTGATGATGGCCTTTTCTGTCAAACAGATACCAATGGAGCTATTCGCCCTCTGCCAACAAAAACTAACATAGGTGGAGTAACATTAGAAGGCTTATTGGAAATTGTTGAGACGCTTTTAAAAAGCCCTGATGTGATTGCTGTCAGGATTGTAAAAAGTGTTTGGCGTGAGCAAGAATTTTTTGATCTGGAATTCCAAACAAGGGAGGGAGTTTGCGCTAATAGAATTGCTTCCTACCTAGTATTTAATGAAGGATAGAACTCCAGATCAATATAAGATGAACCCTAAAGTTTTATGAATTGAATGGAGCTGACGGGAGTCGAACCCGTGTCCAAATTGGGTATTAATACATCACTCATTCACAGGTTTAGTTCTTCTAGTCCTCAGAACGGGAACTCGTTATTATCCCAACGAGTAGGATGCCCTGGTTAAGTCTTAGCTAGGGTATAACCGGAGAGAATTTCCCTAGAGCATCCGTTGAGGGTTTGCCAGCAACGCTTAACGGAGTCACGTCGGTGGCGCTCGAACCGATTAGAGGTTAATTAGGCAACTACAGGAGCTGCTTTACGAGCAAAAGGTACGATGTTGTTTGCATCTATTTTGTTTGAGCCTAGATTTACGAGAGTGGACTCCCTCTCGACCTGCATCACGACGTAACGTTCGCCAACCTGTCGAAACCGTTACAGCCCCGTGGTCTGTTACCTCAATTATAGCGTGGCAGATCCTTAGCCGCTAGGAAAACTTGAGAATAATATTTTGCTTGTAAAGTTTAAGGGGAAGGGCTGGCTGACGGGTCCGCAGAGGGCTGTGGGCTACCGGGTTTGGCCTCCTGATTCCCAGACTTGGGTGATTTGGGTTCTGCTTCACCGCCCAAAATAATCGTTCGGCCAGCGGCTTTAGGATCCCGTTGAATCACGATCGGCCCACTATTCTTCGGCGTCAAGGCTGCTTTTGCTTCTGCCTTCACTTGAGCTAGCTGTTGTTGATATTCTGCAAGCAACTTGGGGACAGATTGCGCACCGGGGCTCTTGGGTGGAATGGATCTCAGTAACGAGATCGCCCGTTCCCAACGGAGAAACACCAAGTTCCAATCGTCCTGGGACTGGGCAACAACTGCAACGCTCTTGGCACTCTCCGCCTTATCCTGTGCGTCCTGCAAGCGAGTGTTCACCTCTTCTGCTGACAGGAGGGCTCCCGATTTTGGGGATTTGGCAGGATTCTTAGTTGTGCCAGGTTTCGCCAATTCAAACAATTTTTTTTGTTTGAGTTCGTTAGGATCCACAATGGTACCCACTTCCCCCGCGCGACGCATGGGGGAAACGGAGGGGGCTGGAGAAGGTGTACTGTAGTTACCCAGGGGAACCGTTGCACACCCACTCAGCGTTAACGCAATGGTGAAAAAAGTGAGCGATCGAGCCATGATTGACCTCCCAGCAAAACACCAACCCAAACTATAGCCCACTTTGATTCTAACCATGCTTCTAACCGCTTCATGGTAGATCCTAGGAATCTACGCTGGATTGAACATTAAGCGGTTATCGAAATCAAGCACACAATTGTGATCAATATTTATAACAGAACGATAGTGCTGGGTACCTGCATCGGTCTAATAATTAGGTCTTATGATGATTGTAAGTTGGAGCCTAGTTCTCACTGGTTTGTTTTACGAATTTAGTTGCCAACCCTTGCAGGGTCATATTTTCCTTAATGTCATCATGGGGAATGAGGATATACTTCCAGGGCTTTCCACCATTTTTTTGAGTGTAATCTGAGGCATTTTTGCACCACTGCATTGCAGCGATCGCTTTAGCTTTTACGTCACCGGAATCCATATCCTTCCGTGCCTTTGGTTCCAACATATAGATAGTGTCATCGGTTTCAGCAACGAAATCAGGTTGGTATTCGGGTTGAGTGTTTTGCCATTGGTAATAGATTTGGAATTGTCCTTTGACGGGTTTGAACCACTTGAGTGATTCACGATCGAGGATGATCGACAAAATCCGCTCAGCATCTGATTGGAACTTTTGATGACTATATAGACAGCGTGAGAAACCACCAAATAGATATTTAGACATATTGCTTTTATCGCTGGGAGATTGGCGATAATCCAACACAGCATCAGGGGCAACTGTATAGCTTGGCTGCTTCAGCTCAGTAAAACCGCGACTGACGGTGGCTTCATAACTAGTGGCTTCTTCCCAGAAGTGAGGCTGCATCTGGGTGTGGATGAGATTGGCGATCGCGCTTTGGTGAACAATCAGAATTTGACGAATATCGTTATCGTCATTGAGGTAGCTGCGGAAATGCTGAAGTACTTGTCCGGCAAGGTCGTAGAGTAAATTCGATTGTTCACTGTAGGAAATATCGTCAAAGTCAACGAGTTTTGCGACGATGTAATCTTCTAATCGATTTTCCTGGATGCCTTGGTTAGTTGTTTGCAAAATTTCGACTTCTTGATCGCGGAGGGTTTGAATCCAGAGGGCACTGTCTGGGGTTTGATAGTTGAGGTTGCTGAGATCGAGTGTGAAGGGATGAAAGCCCGATCGGATCTCACCAGTGGGTAATACTACAATTTTAGGGATATCGATCGTTTGCTGAATAAACAGGTCTGTAGTTTTGGCAACAATTTTGTCAATTTGAGCAGGTTCTAATTTTGGGGTAATTCCTTCTAGCTCAAGCTGTTTATCAGGGATTTTTTGCTGCACTTTGTAGGCTTGTGCAACAGCCGCTTTGACTCGTGTTTGAATTGCGGGAGTGGCCAAAGTTGCACTGGTAGGCACTTCGTTCGGTTTATTTTCTAAATCCCTTAACGCTTTGTAGGTGAGGTGGGCGACTGTTTGCTCAGCAGGTGTTTTGAAGATGGGTTCGATCGATGGACTGAGCGTTGTTACAGGATTAATCGTGGGTTGAGTGCCTGTGGTTTGACCTGTTGAGGGTTGGGTTGGGAGACCTAGTTTAGCGTTTAGATTAGGAATGATGGTGACGGTGTTGGGTTTCGGTTGGGGCACTTCGGAGATGTAGCGAACTTGAACCTGAATCTGGGAATCTGTTTTTTTGGCTTCATCGACGATTTCTTGGAATTTATCGTGGGCGACGATGTTGAGTCGATCGACTGCGGATTCTCCGGTGCGTTTGCCGTAGGGAAGGCGCAAGCCCCGTCCGATCGTTTGTTCGATCAGGATTTTGGCGTTGGCGGCACGTAGGGGAATGATGGTATAGAGGTTGGTGACGTCCCAGCCTTCTTTGAGCATGTTGACGTGGACGACAATTTCGGTGGGTTCGTCGGGGCTTTCGACTTTAAGGAGACGTTCGATCGTTTCGTCTTCTTTGGCTCCGGTTTTACTGGAATCGACTTGGAGTACTTTATCGCGATATCGGCCTTCAAAGAACCGATCGGATTGCATCAGTTCGACCAGGGCAGCGGCATGGGTGGTGTCGCGGGCAATTACGAGGACGAAGGGTTTTACGGTTTTGACGTTATTGTTACGGGCGTAGGTATCGAGTTCGACTTTAATTTCTTCGTGCAGGCGGATGCCATCTTCAAGTTTTATCTGTTCGATTTGTTCGGCAGATAGGCCCAGTGCTTTGAAGTTTCTGCGGGTGGCGACAGCGGGTTCTTTAACGAAGCCATCAACTAGGGCTTTGCCTAGGGGATAGTCATAGATGATGTTATTGAAATCAATTGCGCCTTTATTGGTTTCGACTTTGGGGGTGGCGGTGAGTTCGAGGCCGAGGATGGGTTTGAGTTCGTTAATGGCGCGGAGTCCGGCGGAGGCGCGGTAGCGGTGGGATTCGTCCATGAGGATGACGAGATCATCTAGTCCGGCGAGGTAATCGAAGTAGCTTTCACCGATGTATTCGGAGAGGCGTTTGATTTTGGGACTTTTGCCGCCGCGCACTTCGGAGTTGATTTTGGAGATGTTGAAGATGTTGATTTTGCAGTTGTATAAGCCTTCGATCGTGGAGGCGGATTTTTCGTAGTTGTCACCTGTAATGATTTCAGGTGCGTTCATTGCAAATTCGGAAATGCCTTTGAAGACGTATTTGGTCGTATTTGGGGTGAAGTCGGTGATGAGTTTGTTATAGATTGTCAGGCTGGGGGCGAGGACGAAGAAGTTTTTGATGCCGTGGGCGAGGTGGAGGTAGGTGATGAAGGCTCCCATGAGGCGGGTTTTGCCGACTCCGGTTGCGAGGGAGAAGCAGAGAGAGGGGAATTCCCGATCGAAGTCGGTGACGCTGGGAAATTCGGCTTGGATCGTGGCGAGGGCCGTGTTCCGATCGATCTCTTTGCGAAGTGGGAGGATTTCGCAGACTCGATCGAGGATGGTGAGGGAGTCACGTTGGGGTTGGCGGAGGCTGAGGCGACCGGAGATGGCGTTGACGTGACGGTTCATGGGGATAGTGATTGAGAATGGGGAGCTAATGTTACAGTCCTAGGTCGAGTTGGCCTTCGACTTTTACTGTTTTAGCGCGTTTTTTGGGTTGTGGTTCAGTGGGGGTTGAGTTTTTGGGTGGCGATTGTGGCAGGTTTTCGATTTGCAGGCTGTAGTCGTCTTTGCCCCATTCGCAGCGATCGAGGACTTGTTTGGGGATTTTGCGGACGGTGAGGTTGGGGAATTGGTCGGTTTTGCCGCGAAAGGCGCTACAGAGGACTAGGAGGGTGCGGTGTTGGCCGACTTCTTCGCTGAGGTGGGCGAGTTGGGTTTGGCTGAGGGTTTGGGTGGTGACGTAGAGGTAGTCGGTTTCGGTGGAGTGGCCTTGTTGCCAGTAGTGGGTGTCGGAGGGGGCGTAGGTGAAGCCTTCGAGTTTGCAGAGGGCTTCGGCGAGCATGGCGGCGTTGTAGCTGGGGTTGATCACCCAGTTGTCCCAGTTGTCTTTTTGCAGGAGGGAGGGGGCGAGGTGGTAGTAGCGGAAGCCGCCGCCGCCTTGCCAGTGGGTGGCTTTGGTGATGCCGCCGGGGTCTTGGCCGTCGATGACTTTTTGCAGGCGGGGGATGATGTGGGTGTGGCAATGGTCGCCGAGTTCGATCATGATCCAGCGGCGGCCCATTTTGTGGGCGACTGCGCCTGTGGTGCCGGAGCCTGCGAAGGAATCGAGGACGAGATCGCCGGGGTTGGTGGCAATGTGAAGAATTCTATGTAGAAGTCTTTCAGGTTTCGGAGTGTCAAACGCCTGATCTTTACCAAATAATAAATGCATTTCCTTTTTGGCTTCATCTGTATGACCTGTCTCTTCGTGGTTCCACCAAGTATTTGGAACAATGTCTGAAGCATCTTTTAGATACTGCTTGAAAGATGGGGCACCATCTCCTGATTTTCCAAAATAAGCTAATCCTGACTCCACTATCTCCAACCACTGAGCCTCAGTTCGAGACCAGCATCTACCGGATGGTGGCATTCTGACTTTCCCTGTTGGCGTTTTGATTGGATAGGACAAGTTAGGCCGGAGATTGGGGGCATCCCAGGGAATCGCTCGCCAAGGGCCATTAGGGTCGTTGTCGGGGTTTTTGTATTGTCCAGCTTGTGTCTCTGTTCGAGCTAATCTATTACGTATTTTTTTCCACCGTTCAGGCTCATGAGCATAAACGAGTACTGAGTTGTGGGAAAGGGAAAGACTTGCATCATTCGATCTAGAATATCTATTTTGCCAAACTACATTAGCAACAAAATTAGGTCTTCCAAATATTTCATCACACATAACTTTGAGGTAATGCGCTTCTGTATCATCGATCGTTATCCATAACGATCCATCTTCCGATAACAACTTCCGAATAATTTCCAATCGGTCTCGCATCATCGACAGCCATATCGAATGCTCTAATCCATCGTCATAATGGGTAAACGCACTGCCTGTATTGTACGGTGGGTCAATAAAAACACATTTCACCTTCCCCGCAAACTCCGTCTCCAACGCCTTCAGCGCCAGCAAATTATCCCCAAAAATCAACCGATTATCAAAAATATCCTGCTCCGTCACCCGCTGGGCCGCATGGTAAGACTTCTCCGGATCTTCCAGCAAAATCCGCGGCTCCAACTTAGGCCGCACATCCTTGCCAATCCACGTCAGTTCTAGCTTCTGCTTCTTACCCACGATCCCAACCGCCTATAATCAGAAATAGACCCGCACTAGTTTACACGTAAGTCAACCAACAATCACCCCAAACCCATGAAAACCAACATCGAAATCGATGATACCCTCGTCACCGATGCCCTCAAAGCCACCGGACTCAGTGCCCAACAAGAAGTCGTCGAACTCGCCCTCAAACTGCTCATCCAAATGAAAAACCAAGAAGCCATCCGGGCTTGGCGCGGCAACCTCCCCTGGGAAGGCAACCTTGACCAACTGCGCACCGACATCGAGCAGTAAAACAGTACATGATTATTGTAGATTCCAGCGTCTGGATTGACTACTTCAACGGCCAATCCACCCCACAAGTCGATCGCCTCGACCAACTCCTTACCAGCCAACCGATCGCGATCGGCAACCTCATCCTCACCGAAGTCCTCCAAGGCTTTCGCCAAGATGCCGACTACAACACAGCCAAGCGCCTGCTGACCAACCTCACCGTCTTTAACCTGCTCGAAGCCGACCTCGCCATCAAAAGCGCCGATAACTTCCGCACCCTCCGCAAACAAGGCATCACCATCCGCAAAACGATCGACGTAATCATCGCCACCTTTTGTATCGAAAACAATCACGAACTGCTATTCGCCGATCGGGATTTCATCCCATTTGTTGATCATCTTGGCCTTCAGTCCGTAATATAATCCACCATTACGAAACTCCTGTCACCATATCCAAGTTCTGCACACACAAGCCAAAGAACGATCGCAACAGCCCCAACAAAATTGACATCTCCCCAATCCCATGGAGCAAGGTCTCCGAAACCGATCCATCGATCGCTAACCGATAAAACTTCCACCCCTCCCCATTCGTCACAATCCCATAAATCGGCACAGATCGCCCCAACTCCCGATTACTCCACTGACAAGCCTGCATCTCCACCAAACACTGCGCCGTCCCCTGCTCAAAGTCATCCTTCTTCGCTTCTATGACACAAACAAACGGCCCTTCCAAATAAGCCCGCCGTTGGGCAATCAAATAATCTGCATTCCCACAAGTCTTCTCCCCCTCTAGATAAGCCCCCTTCCACACCTTCAGCCGTTGGTGAAACCTCTCGCCACGAGAATCAAACCCCTCTAACCCCTCCTCACAAATCGCATCAATCAACAGCGTCTTCGACACCTCCAAACTCTCCAAATCAAACCGCTGCAACCGCTCCAGCCGCTGCCGAAAAAAATCACTAATTGGCACAGGCTCCGCCTCGATTCCCGTTCCGAGAGGCTCCGCCAACGACCAGCGAGACAACTCAATAATCCCCAACTGCTGAAACGCCTCTTTGTAGGAGAAACTCGAAAAACTCTTTTTCCGTTCCTGGGTAGCCTGAACCATCCCAATACCTCCACAATCACAATAATTAATTCAATAGTTCTATTTTAAAGAGGTTACTCAACTAAGAATCGGATCATCCGCCAACTGCTTCAGCAAACCCGCCCGCAACCTTCGACAATTTCCCACATCGCTAAATACCAATTGAAGCTGCTCCTGCGATGTATACCCCTGCTCGTCGCACACCCTCCACAGTCGTTCCGCCAGTTCAACGGTGTATTGCGAGACTTTAGTCTTCTCATCATCATTGAGTTGGATGTCATTACCTTGCTCCAGTTTAAGTTGAATAAAGACGACCGCCAGCAGCACCCAACATGCATTCTCAAAAAATGCCTTCCGCACCCCAGTACTGGCCTTCCCATTCTCCTGCATCACTTGACTCACCAACCGATGAACTTGAACCGCCCGCCACACCGTCCGCGCTGACCGATCGGCTCGAAACACCAGAGAATATCGAGAAACTCCAGCATTCTTCGCTGTATCAATTACTTCCATCGACCAAAGGGAAGCTCGATTTGCGACAATTCGTGCACAGAAATCATCTAAATTCTCCCCCTTAGTCAAACAAGCCGACGCAACAGTCGCCTCTTGCAAGGTAAAGTTTGACTCATCTGGATCGGGCGTATCAGCAGCATCTTTATAGTGGTAAACAATGCCTGACAACAGTAACTGCTGGGCGATTCTCGCTTGTTGCTCATCCAGCGCCACAAAATCCCGTGAACTAATCTGGTTTTGGAAATTGGTACTGCGCGTAATCCGCTCTGCAAAAGCCCGATCGTTCTCACAGCGCTGAAGTGAAATCATCTTTACAAATACATACCCCTCTGGCTCCGCATCACCCGAATTTTGGAAGTACTGTGCCACAGAACCCAGAGTTTGAGCTCCATTTACAATTGAAACTCGATAAGCCGTAATACGCTTGAAGTCAGGATTTCCTCGATCGAGATTATTCACAACAAGGCGATCGCAATAAGCCGTCAACCCATTATTCAAATAGAAAAAACTCTCTGGCTCTTCCTGAATCGTCGTCAAAATTTGCTCATTGACTTCTGTACTTCCCTTATAAGCCCGAATATTCGCCGCAACCAGTCGTTTGCCGTGTTGCATATAGAGATTGGCCAAATCCTTCAGCGGCAGTAGGCCAAATACTGTTTCATAAGGCTTTTTCAGCCAGCCTGGTTTCAGCAGTGTTAATTCCACCTGCTCCGCCCCAAAGCCCAGATCTGCCCCCGTCAGCCAGTCATACACCGTCGTTAGATTACACAGTCGCACATCCAAATAATCATCTTCAGCCGAAAAACGTTGCTTCAAGTCCTCAAATAATCGCAGCCGATCCTCCGATACCGTCTGAATCCCCGAATAGACTAACACCGGACAGACCTGAACAGTCTCTTTAATCTGTACTTCAATTTGAGGTAATCGTTTACGCCATTTTTCATTCTGCTTAAATGCATCAAACTTCCCCTGAAGCAAGTTCTCCAGCCCTGTCTTAAACTTAGTCACATCCCCCAGCTCTGGCTCTCCTTGACCATTGGCAACATACTTTGATTGCACTACAAAGAATGTCGAACTAGTCGCCGCATAGTAAATGGCATCAATCCCACCATCACCACCGCCATCCACCACAGAATTTGCAGCATCCTCTATTGAACACCCAGCAAGTTTATGCACTGCATAGGCTGCTAATGCACGCGACAAAAAATTAGATTCTCGCTGTTCTTGTTGATCAACAACCGCTTCTGGAAGCATACCTGTAAATAACTGCCGTAACTGCTTGGGAAGCTCTAAAATCTCAACCGGGATCTCACTCATTACGCCAAACTCCAACGAATCTCAAACAACGACTGCAAGCTGCTTGTCTGTTTCAACTGCCCCTCAATCTGAGCAATTAATTCATCCCGCTTTTGATCAATCTCATCCTGTGCATCAAACAACGATCTACGCTTCTGACTTCGCTGCTGTTCCAAAGCCTTTACCTGCTTCTGCCCTTCCAACTTCGATTGCAAATCCACCGCCGCTGTTGCTGCCCGTTTTGCCTCCTTAATCTGTCGATCCATCTCCCTAATATCCCGCTCCAGCATCACCTTCAAATCTTCTGCCCAGCTATCCAGCTTCTTCGCCTCCTCCTCAAAAAACTTCGCATTCCGCTCCGCTACTTGCTGTTGAATTTTATTCACTTCCGCTTGGATCGATCGGCTTAAATCCTCCACCGCCACTGCTAAACTTACTACCCGCCCCGGCAACGACATCAACCGTTTTGCCTGCTCTTGGTCAAGCACTGCACCATCATCTGTCACCGCCGCAAATACCAAATAATCCTCCGTCTGTTCCAGCGCCTTAACCGTAAACAAAGACAACTGTAAACTCCCAGCCATCCCCACAAATGGCTCCAAAATTGCTACTTTCCCTTCATAATTTGAATAGTCAAACAAAACCTGGGCACGATCGAGCTGTCTCTGTTTCGCCCGCTCAATCAATAACTCCGCCAGTGGGTGTCCCATTCGATAAGCATGGGCATTATCGGATTGACGTGGCAACTCGTAGAGTCCTAACTCTATTTCGCCAGCCTCTGCCCCTGTTGGCAACCGATGTAAGCGAAAAGTACTTTCCCCTGTAAAGTCCGCTGCATCTGCTAGTTCATGCTTTGTTAGCTGCATCAACCATCGCTCAAACTGACCTAAAAGCTCGCGCGAATTCTCAGCCCGTACTTTCAGCTTTTCTCGTACCTCATCATCGAAGTTTTCCAATAACTTCTGGCGCGTTTGCACCATCGCTTGATCAATCTCCAAACTCAACTCTTGCTGGAGCTGATTAAATGCCTGATTAATTTCTTGTGGTTGCCGACAACGTTGATAAATATCCGCAATCCGCTTCTCAAAGTCTACCCCCGACTCGATCGCCCCCAATACCTCATCGCTACTACCAAATACCCCCTCAAACAACCTGAACTTCTGATCTAACAACTCATAAACCCGCTGATCCGCTGCATTTTTCTGATTTAAGAAGTTCACCACCACCACATCATGCTTCTGCCCATAACGATGGCATCGGCCAATTCGTTGTTCAATACGTTGCGGATTCCACGGCAAATCATAGTTCACAATTAACGAGCAAAATTGCAAGTTAATCCCTTCCGATCCCGCCTCCGTTGCAATCATAATTGTCCCTTGATCACGGAAATAATCAACTAAAGCCGATCTCATATCCGCCGTCTTAGAACCCGTTATTCGATCTGTTCCCTCATATCGCTTTAGCCAATTCTGATAAATTTCTCGTGATTCGGGATCATTATTTGTTCCATTAAATAGCAATAACCCCTCATTCCATTCACTCTCTCCAAGCAGCTTGAGCAAATATTCCTGAGTCCTACGCGACTCTGTAAAAATTATTGCTTTTCGCGCACCACCATAGCTTTCTGCCCGTTCAAACGCTGTTTTCAAAATTTTGAGTAATGCTTTACCCTTTTCATTTTGTTCAATCGAAGTGGCCAACTCCGCAAAGGCATCCAGTTCCTTGATTTCCGCTTCGATCGCCGATCGTTCCGCCGCAGAAATCACTACCGCCAGTTCATCTTCATTCCACTCATCGGATGTTTCCGACAGCCCTTCATAATCCTCATCCAGTTCATCCGTCAGGGGCTTGACAATTGGCTGCTCCACCAACTTCGCCTTCAAACGATTCGACAATGACTGCAAAGTGCCTGCGATGGCGAAGGTTGAAGAAGCCAATAACTTCCGCATCACTAAAGTCGTCAATCGCCGTTGACTTGCGGGCAAAGCCTGCAAATTATCACGACTCAAATATTCCGACACCAACTCATATAACTCTTGCTCATCAGGGCTTGGTTCAAACTCTTGCAGGATCGCATGACGCTGGGTAAACGGAACATAGGCCGTCACCTGCCGCCGCAATGTTCGATGGCACAAAGGCTTCAATCTTTCTTTCAAGACCTCCGCTGCCTGCGACTGATTTAGCCGAGAAAACTGTTCACGAAAACTCTTCAAGTCACCAAATGCTCGATCGTCAATAAAACTCACTAACCCGTATAGTTCAAGTAATGAATTCTGAAGCGGTGTTGCAGTCAATAACAGCTTATTGCGCTTTTGCAGCGCCCGCTTCAAAGTATTGGCAATCACATTGGATGATTTATAGACGTTTCGCAGACGATGTGCCTCATCAATTACAACCAAGTCCCATGGTGTAATTTCCACATCATCTGCCTTATTTCGTGCAAACTGATAGGAACAAATAACTACTGTATCCGCTAGATCAAAGGGATTGTCTTCACCTGCCTTGACCAAATTCTTATAAGGTTCAGATTCCAAAATTCGACAGGGTACAAAAAACTTCTCCGTTAGCTCTTGCTGCCACTGCTTTCGCAGATTCGATGGCGTAATCACCAAAATGCGCCGCTTCCGCTCCGCCCACTTCTGCGAAATGACTAACCCTGCCTCGATCGTTTTGCCCAAGCCTACTTCATCTGCTAACAAAGCTCCCTTGGACAGCGGTGACTGAAATGCAAACAAAGCTGCATCGACCTGATGCGGATTCAAATCCACCTTGGCTCCTGCCAAAGTTCCAGATAACTTTTCCAGCGTCGCTGCTGAACAGCGACGCGTCAACTCATACGCATAATACTGTGATTGATAATTTGTAGACAAATGAAAATACACCATGAGCTAGACCGCCTGCTACATAGTTTTATTCAAGCACAGTCAGTGGTGCGACATTAACGCAGTATTAATCAACTGCTATTTCCAGATACCATTTAACTGCTATGTAAAGTACAAGCTTCTTGGGTCATGACCCGATCGCCCTCCAGGGGCAAGTCTTCGTGGGCATCAGGTTTTGTAGAAGGGATGTGGGGCGATCGATGGGCTGAACCATCGGTTTCAGATTCCACCATGACTGGAATTTCAATGACGAACTCAGCCCCTTGTCCGGCTTGAGAAATCAACTTGAGTTGGCCTTGGTGCTGATCCACAATAACTTGATAACTCACCGTTAAACCCAGGCCAGTTCCTTGGCCCACGTCCTTAGTGGTAAAGAATGGATCAAAGATTTTGGATTGCAGATCCGGTGCAATACCTGGGCCGTTGTCCTTAATCACAATCCGTAAAATTGACTCAATTTCTGCGTGGGACTCAGCAAAGTCAGCCTTATCTGAAGCCCGATGGACTAAACTGGTGGCGATCGTGATCTGTTTATGTTCGATCGACCAATCCGTTAATGCCTCCACTGAGTTTAATAAGATATTCATCAAAGCCTGATTTAACTGACGGGGATAGCATTTCACTTTTGGCAAACTACTGTATTGTCGATGGATGCTAATTTCTTCATTGATGTAGCTTTGCAAAATCATCAACGTGCTTTCAATGCCTTCATGGATGTGCACCGCTTTATAATCGGCTTCATCCAAGCGAGAAAAGTTGCGTAACGACAGAATAATACTGCGAACTCGCTCAGCACCACTGCGCATGGATTTGAGTGTGGGAGGTAAATCTGTCAAAAGAAAATCTAGCTCTAATCTGTCCTGCAAATCCTGTAACTCTAGGGCAGGATTGGGATAGTGGGCTTGATAGGCTTTGATCAGAGTCACGAGGTCTTCCATGTAGGTGTTGACATGGGTGAGATTCCCCAGCACGAAATTGATGGGGTTATTAATTTCGTGGGCAATCCCTGCGACCACGCGCCCCAGACTGGACATTTTTTCGCTCTGAATTAACTGAGCTTGGGTCAACCGGAGCTCTTGGAGTGTGGCTGCCAAATGGCGAGCTTGGGCAGCACTCTCGATCGCCTGTTGTTGCGTTTTGGCATACAACCGCGCCTGTTGAATGGAGATTGCCAGTTGATCGGCCACCGCCTGCGCTAACTTTTGATCATTTTTTGACCAGAAGCGTACGTGGGAACATTGGTTCAGATACAAAATAGCGTGCAGCGTTTCCTTGGTTTGCACTGGAACCACCAACGAAGATTTAATTTCCGCCCGTTGGTACTCTGGATTTTCTGGGCCAATCCGGGGATCGATCGCCACATTGGAAATCACCACCCGCCGTTGATTGGCCATAACCCACTGGGTGATCGGGCCGTTCAAATCAAATTCATCGGTGGAGACTGCAAACGGAGGCCGACAGACTTCGTAGAGGTGTTTTTCCCGAGAAACCGCATACCTAGAAGCTTGAGTCTTTCCCACCCCCGCTTTTGCAGAGGACTCGTCATGGGGAATTTCATCCACCAAGTGCACAAGACACCGATCGACCTGCAACACCTCCAATAACTGTGCGATCGCACCTTTGAGGATGGTGGGGAGTTCAAAGCTTTGGCGAGTTTGTGCCGTAATTTGATTGACTAACTGTTCTCGTTGCGCCTGTTTTTGAGTTTGCTCGTACAGTTGGGCTTGTTCGATGGCGATTGCGAGTTGCTGGGAAATGGTTTGCAACAACTCCACCTCTGTAACCGTCCACTGTCGAGGTTGGTTCGATAGACAGCCAATAAAGCCCAACGTTCCATCCTGCATCGGACAGGGCACCATTAAATTGGCTTGAGTGCCCAAAATGGGGGATGCTTCAGAGGGCGTGAGACGGGGGGACGCGGGCAACCAACGGCTCAACCACGCGAGTGGGGGCGGTAATGAAATCGGGCTGGGTTGAACTAATAACTTGCCTTGGGTGATGGCCTGGGTAAAAGGCCCAAACAGGTGAATGGGATAGTAGCCCAGTCGTAACATGGGTTGCGGCGTTCCGGGCTGGGCGGGCAAGTCCGAAGGAGACAGCGGGTTTGCAGGACTTTCCGGCGAACTCCTTTCACAGACTAACTGAATGCGTTGGGTATCCTGGAAGTACCAGAAAAATGTACACCGATCGAGATTCAGCAAGGCTGCAAGTTCATCAACTGCCGTTTGCAGCACAACTCGTAGCTCTAGGGAACTTCGGATGCGATCGATAATTTGCCGCAGCGCAGCTCCTTGTTGATCAATCATTGGAAATGGCTTCACAAACAAACTCAAATAACTGAGAGAACACAGGACATTACGGAGTCACTCAAGATTGCTTTTCGGAGAAACGATCTAAGATCACCCTGAGAAACTCCCATTAGATCCCAGTTCTTTCGTTTTACCCAAAACAATTGGTTGATTGGTCAATGAATCGTTTCACCCAAGAGAATGAAACTGTAAATGCACCCATGCGTCGTTAGCTGACTCCAGTGGTTCAAGGTGATTTATCCACTTACAAGATTCAGCCTCAATTGATCCCTTTACGGATCTAGTATTCACTAAAACCAGACTTTAGGATCAACTAAAGTTTAGTAACTCTAGTATTTGTTTTGGTTTGAAGTAATTCTTTGTTAAAAGAGATGGTCTATGGAGGGCATCCACGGGCATCTCAACGTTTAAGGAAGCCTTAACTCAGGTAGTTGCGACTCTATATTTAACCCTATAGTAGATTAGCAGGTTATATCCTCAAAACCCACCATTGGAAGATTTTTGGCTTTGACCTAGTCGCTTGATTCGTAGATTTTGCCCCCATAAAGTGTTGTACTTTACCAAACGAAAGAGAAGCATTCATCAAAAGCAATTAAGCCAAAATTAAGCCAGAATCGATGGTGATCCAATAGTTGCTTCATCCAATAGTTGCTTCAGTAGTGTCAAACTGTGTGTCACCCTGCCTATCAACTTATGGGTCAACCTGTGTGTCAACCTATGTGTCAACCTGTGTGTCAACTTGGCACTCCGCTTGCTTGGAAGTTCAAATGAAATCTCCTTTTTCAGCGGATTGGCCCATCGATGAATTCTGATTGCTTGAACCTGATTGCTTGAACCTAATTGTTTAGTCTTTGTAGACAGGCGTCATTTTATTTATTTTTACCAAATAAATATTTTAAGGGATACAGGGGACTAAAATTGTAGTCAAATCTACCAACGAGATTCCTAACTTGAGTTATCCAGTCTAGTGAGTCGGTCTAGTGAATGGCTGGGTGATCCGTCGCTAGCGTTGCAATGATGGGTGGGTGGATAAATCAGAGATATGATTGGAAGCTATCATTTCTGCGCCGATCCCTGAGCCACGGTTAACGCCTGAGCTACGGTTAACGAATGGGTTCTAGCATCATCTCGGCTTGAGCTAAGTCGATCGCGCGATCGAGGAATGCTAACCCTTCCTCCAGAGACTGAATTTGGCTCAACTGACTGCGCAATTCCGATGCGCCGCTAAAGCCCTTGCAGTACCAAGCCATATGTTTTCGTGATTGATAGACCCCACGATCGCCCTTATAGGCCACCAGCATTTCTAAATGGTCGCGGGCACATTCTAACCGTTCCACGAGGGTGGGCGTGGGTTTCAGTTCTCCCCGCTTCAGAAAATAATCGACTTCCCCCACCAAAAAAGGATAGCCCAACGTGCCTCGGGAGCACATGACCCCATCGGCCCCCGTTTCCTCCAAACATTGCACCGCCGCTTCCACCGAGAAAATATCCCCATTGGCAATCACGGGGATGGACAGCACGGATTTCACCCGTCGGATCCACTCCCACTTAGCCGATCCCTGGTAGCCCTGGGCCCGGGTACGACCATGAACCGTCAGCATTTTTGCACCTGCCGCTTCCAGTTTCTGGGCAAAGTCTAGGATATTAATTTCGTCCTCATCCCAGCCAATCCGGGTCTTCACCGTAACCGGAACATGAACCGCTGCCACCACTTCCCGGACGATCGCTGCGGCCAGATCCGGTTGCCGCAGGAGTGAAGATCCCCCACCATTCTTCGTGATTTTATTGACCGGGCAACCCATGTTGATATCCACGGTATCCGCCCCCTCGGCCACCGCCTTTTGGGCCGCTTCCGCCAAAAAATCGGGCCGACAGTCGAATAGCTGGATGCTAATGGGCCGTTCCTGGGGATCAAGTTCCATGATGGTGGGAATGTCCCGCAGGTGGCGCAGGCTGGAGGCTTGCACCATCTCGGTATACATCATGGAATCTGGGGCAAAGCGCCGCACCAGCCGCCGAAAAACGAGGTCGGTTACACCGGAGAGGGGAGACTGCAAGACCCGGCTCAACAGCGTCACATCGCCAATATTCAGGGGCTGGGCCAGCCGAGCTTGGAGTTCAGGGGAGAGAACGGGCATGGCGTTAGGAATATTTAGGCCGCTTCACCAGGGATTTAACCTTGAGATTGTAGGCGATCGCCTCCAGCACCGTCACTAATCCCGTCGTGTTAATCATTTCGATCGGTTTACCCGTTTTCTGGGCGGCGTTCTTGGCTTTTTCTGTCAACTTGTGGCTGGCATAGCCCGTCAGAATCATCACCAGGTCAGCGGTGGGAATGTGGGATTCGATCTGCTCGGCTCGGTTTAGTCCTTCCTGGGCTGTACACCACACCAGTTCGACTTCCGATTCCCGCAGGCGGTTGCGGACGGCGGTATAGAGCCGATCGTGGCCGCCAAAAATAACCACCTTGCCTGCCAAATCCGTATAGGGGTTGGGGCGTTTCTCCGTTTTGCGGTGGCGGACTTGGGGTTGGAGATCGGTGTTGCGGGGACGATTGCCTCGGTTTTCCCAAGCTTTGTTGTAGATAAATTGCAGGGCGCTCTCGTGGGTGCCTTGGATGCGGGCAACGGGGCCACGATCGCTGTTGTCGTTGATTTGCTTAACCAGCGCTTCCACCACTTCTTCCAGGGCACCGGGAACGGCCTTCAGGTCATGGCGATACCCATAAATGGTGATGGCTGCATCCGTCGCGTCGTAAAAGTCGTCCTGCTCAGCAATTAGCTCCAGTAAATCTTCCTTCAACTCCTGTCGCCACTGGGACAGATCGATCGCCGATCGCTCATCTAATCTTCGTTCTTCAACTTCTAACAGCTCTTGCTCAATTTCCTCATCAACGGCTGCTTCAGCCAATTCATCTAGGTGGTTTAGGTGTTCTTTGACTTGATCGGCTTGGGTTTTCAGGGCGAGGTATTTTTCGTTGTCCGCCATTTCCGCTTTGGAAAATGCTGCGATCGCGGACTCTACCTTTGTTAACAATCCATTTAATCGTCCTGCAATTTCCTCCCTCCGTTTCTCAATCCGTTCCGCTCGTTGTCTACGCAATCGTTGTCTTTCTAATTCCTCTTCGGCCTCTGACACCAGCGATGTAACGGAAACTTCTAGTTGATCAAGATCTGCAAGGTTCATAGCAAGTTAACTAAGCTAAAGGATAAACAGGAAAAAAACGAACTGGCAGGCTGAGACCCCAAATCTGACTTTTATTTGTGAAAGATTCGTGAATATAAACCTGTTCTATCTATAATTACGCCAAATTCACGCCAGATGCTAGGACTGGATGGAGAATTCATCCAACCGGATAGCTGATCCAGTGTTCGATTGAAGTTGCCTATTGTCATAGTATCTGGTGGAGGGCGTTGCATCCAGTAAGTGATCTGAGTCGTCTGAGTTGTCTGAGTAAGCTCAGCCTGAGTAGTCTAAGTGATCTAAGGGTCTAGTTGAGCAATCTAACATGTTCAGCATTCCCAATCCGTTCTGATCAGGGTCACCCAGGTGGGTGATTTTCATCATCTTCATTCTAGATTGCTACAGTTGAGTTGAAGAAGTAAAAAAAAATTGTTGTTGAAATGAGTGTGAGTCCTAGGTCTCAATCGGAACTGAGTGCTATGAATCTGCCCACTATGCAATATCGACGATTTGGACGCACGCAGCTCAAAATGCCGGTCTTTTCCTGTGGGGGGATGCGCTATCAATACAAGTGGAATGACGTTCCTGCCCAGGAGATTCCTGCGGAGAATCAGCGCAATGTGGAGCAAACTGTGCGCCGCTCCCTGGAATTGGGGATTAATCACATCGAAACGGCACGAGCCTATGGAACTTCAGAAGTCCAGCTGGGGCAAGTACTGCCCCTGATTCCGCGTGATCAGTTTATTCTACAGACAAAAATATTGGTTCAGGAGCTTGGACAATCCTTTCTGGACACCTTTGAGCAATCCCTGGCGAGCCTGAACGTCGATTATGTGGATTTATTGGCAATCCATGGGTTGAATTCTGCCAGTCACTTGGAAGATTGCCTGAAACCGGGGGGATGCCTTGAGATGGCCCGATCGCTCCAGGCCCAAGGGAAGGCCCGATTTATTGGTTTTTCGACCCATGCGCCCACGGAGGTGATTATCCAGGCGATCGAAACCGATGCCTTTGATTACGTTAATCTCCATTGGTATTATATTAATCAGAACAATTGGCCCGCGATCGAGGCGGCGACCCGCCATGACATGGGTGTTTTTATCATCAGCCCCTCGGACAAGGGTGGAAAACTATATGCTCCCCCTAAAAAGTTGACGGATCTCTGTGCCCCCCTCAGCCCGATCGTCTTCAATAACCTGTTTTGCCTCAGCCATCCCCAAATCCATACCTTGAGCATTGGAGCCGCGAAGCCGAGTGATTTTGATGAGCATTTGAAGACACTCCCCCTCCTCGATCGGGCGACGGAGATCCTGGAACCCATCCTCCAGGGATTGGAGCAGGCGGCGATCGAGACGCTGGGGGCAGACTGGTGGCAGCGTTGGTCGATCGGGCTACCAACGGTCGATCAAACCCCTGGGGGATTAAACATTCCCGTGATTCTCTGGCTGCGTAACCTGGCGTTGGCCTACGACATGACGGACTATGCCAAAATGCGTTACAACCTGCTGGGGCAGGCGAGTCATTGGTTTCCTGGTTCCCGCGTCGATCGGGTTGATCCAGAGGGGCTTAAACCTCTGCTGGCCAACAGTCCCTTTGCCGATCGGATTCCGCAACTCCTGCGAGAGACCCATGACTTGTTAGCGGGTGAAGAAGTGCAGCGACTTTCCCAAGCGGACTGATGCAAACTGGAGTGCAATCAACCTGCTGAGTGATTAAAAAAATATGGGTAAACCGTCATTGCCAGCTCAAGTCATTGCCAACTCAAGTCATTGCCAGCTCAGTGACGGTTTACCCTTGCTTGTTTCAGTGTTCCCAATCCACTAATGCTCCAAATCCACTAGCACTCCAAAGCCACTTAAGGTTGGCTGGAAATCGTCTGGGTTTGGTTTTGCTCAGCGTACATGGCACGGAGAACCAAGGCCGGATCAACCCATTGCTTGGCATATTTCAAGCCCCAATGGAGGTGTGGCCCTGTGGTTCTGCCCGTCATGCCCACCCGTCCAATGCGGGTGCCAGCGCTGATATCTTGGCCTTCATAGATTTGCAGACCGCCCCCACGATCGATCATGTAGGGTCGGCCTTGGCCATCTCGATCGACATAGCCTTGCATATGGCAGTAAATGTGTTCCCATTCCCCCGATTCGATCACCACGGACGTGCCACAGGCGGAATCATCGGACACTTCCACCACTTTGCCTGTCCACCAACTGCGGATGTAGCTGCCCTCGGGGGCGGCCATATCCAAGCCCCGATGGAACTGGGTGCCGTCTCCGGTGGGCGAAGCCCGATAGCCAAAGGGGGAGGTGTAGCCTTGGAAATTTTCTACTGGGAACGATGCGCCCCGCCAAGTGCTGCTTCCAGTCGCGTACTGATTGACTTCAAAGGCGTTAACAGCATGATGGCCTAACCAAGACAGCCCCAGGGTGACGACTAGCCCCAGCCCCATGAGAACAATCTGACGACTCATCGAACCTAACTTGCAGCAACTTAACTTGCAGTATTGTCTAAGTGCTTGGATCACTTGCTTCATGGTCTTTCAACAAATCTTGTTCGCAATCTTGTTCGCAGCAAACTCTGCACCCTGTAAAAAGGGCGGTTCGTACGAGAAAAATGGGGATCGATAAACGGTGGAACCGAAGATATTTAGGGAATCTCCGCCCATTTAAACACACAAACTTTTTTTTGAACCCACTTGTTTTAAGTTGTCCAAGATTTAGTGTTTCGAAGCCCTGATTTAGGTATTCTCACTGGCGATCGAAAATCATGAATAAAAATTAATTTCGTCAGATTTTTTTGCTGTTACGGTTGCTCCAGGGGTGTGATGCTGGATGATTCAGCAGATTGCAAACGCAAATTAGAAGCGTAAATTACAGGCGTAAATTACAGGCGCAGATTACAAACTCAGATTACAAACTCAGTTGTGCTAATCCTTGATAACGAATGCCCTCGGGACTGATGTCAAAACAACAGGGTAAGACTTCTAAGCCTTGGCCGATCGCGGCTCGGAGTAATTTGCCGTAGAGGGGGTCTTTGCTGTCTCCCGGCGCAAAGCGATCGCAGTCACCTCGATTGATGAAATACAGCATGACGGCGCGGGCATCGGGGAGCAGGGCCATCAGTTCCCGAATGTGTTTTTGGCCACGGGTGGTGACGGTGTCGGGAAAGAGGGCAAGGCTACCATCGGTCCAGGTGGTGTTTTTGACTTCGACGTAGATCGGCTTGTCGGAAGTTGTTAACAGAAAATCAATGCGGCTTTTTTCTTGGCCGTAGGGGACTTCGTGGCGCAGGGTGTCGTAGGTTTGCAGGGTGGGGAGGAGGCGCTGTTCGATCGCGAGTTTGACGACTTTGTTGGGCAGTCCAGTATTGACCCCGACCCAAACGGGTTGATCTTGCTCGATCAGTTCAATCATTTCCCAGGTGTAGGGCAGTTTCCGGGTTTTGCTGTCGCTTGTGGAGAGTAAAACGCGATGGCCGGGGCGATAGATGCCTGTCATGGGGCCAGTATTGGGACAGTGGGCCGTGACGATTTCGCCAGAGTCCAGTTCCACATCGGCGAAGAAGCGTTTGTAGCGGGTGAGGAGGGTGCCGGAAATTAAGGGTGGATAGCGGTAAATCAAATCGGACATGGACGCGATCGAGCCAGAACTGCCCCCCAAGATTACCGCAGATTACTGCGATTTGGGTTCCTGGAAAAAATAGGCGGCAAATAGGTCGCCTAGGAGTTTAAGGATGCATCTTCGCAGTTCAGCAGCTTTTCTAGAATGACGATAGCGGCTGGGGGTGCGGGTTTGGCTGTGGGTTTAGCTGTGGGTTTGGCTGCGGGTTTGGCTGCGGGTTTAGCTGTGGGTTTAGCTGTGGGTTTAGCTGTAGGTTTGGCTGGGGGTTGGGATTGCGGCGGAATGCTTTTTGTTTTGCGGGATGATTGGCGGATTTTTTGTTCTGCGCCCAGGTTCCAGAGTTCCATGGTTAACCGTCCAGCGTAGGTCTGCCTGAGTTCATCCTCGGCTGGGAGGGGTTGGCGTTGCAGGTTGGCCGCGAAGGAAAGTTTGGGGTTGAATTTCAGCCGTTGGACTAGGGTGGTTACGACGTGGCGCTGTTCTGGACGGGCCAATTTGAGCCCTTGCAGGATGGGGCGTTCTAGGATGCGATCGCGATCGGCGTCGGTCAATTGTTCCTGCAACCAAGCTTCGGAGGTGGAAATGGGTAAGTCGGCGGCTTGTTCATCGACTTTGGCGAAGGCGTGGGCTTCTCGGAAGGAAATGCGTCCATTGCGATCGTAGTCGGCGGATTCAACGGGTTGGCCTACGCGATTGATGCCACTTAGCCCCGCAAAGAAACTGGAGCTGTAATCTTCGTAATCGGCTTCGTTGACTTCTGGGGTGCAGCCGACGGAGGGGAGTTGTTTGACGGTGGCGAAGAAGCCACAGCGATCGTGGGGTGCAATGGGGTTGTCAGGATTGCCGCCTTCGTAGATGAGGTTGGCGAATGCGCCTGCATAGCATTGCACCATGACGGAGACGACTGGTTTTTTGGGGGGGAGTTGATCCAGGAGTTGGGTAAATTTCTGGACTGTGAGAAATTTGTCTTTCCAGAGGATCATTGCGTTGTCATTTTCGTTTTCTTGGTTGTGGTAACCGTGACCTGTGAAGTAGAAGAAAAGGGGTTTTAAGTTGCGTTGCTGTTGTAATGATTGCTTGAGATTGTTGACGTTGGATGCACCGTTGAGGTTGGGAATTTCTGGAGCTTTAAAGGTTTCTTCGTTCTGGTTGTTTAAGAAGCGAACGTTTTTTTCTCCAGTGTTGCCGTTTGCGAACCAGATGACGGCTTGTTTTGGGTTGAATCCTAAGGTTTTTAGGGTGCGTTGGAAGTATAAAACGTTTTTTTCGATCGCGATTTCGTTGGATGCTGGAGAGCCGCCCCCGGAGAGGACGAGAAATTGTTGGGGGTTGGGGGATTTTGGGGGTTGGGGGGCAGGCGATCGGGGGGTTTTGGTGGCATGAACAGTGGGGACGGTGGGTTGGGCTTGGGCGGTGGTGGAGCGGGTGGCTTCTCGGCTGGGATCGAATTTTTCGGCGAGACAGCCACAAAACAACATACTTCCTGCGATGCCTGCAATCCAGCGCCAAACTTGAGTCATGGGAGGGGAGAGTGATGGTTAAAGCTAGCTTCACCATAACGATTTCTATGCAGACCTGTCTAGGGTTGTTGCTGCTGGAGAAGTTCAACGAGGACAGGGGGGATGGTTGGATGTTTTTGGATGCGATCGTATTTCTGCCTGCGATCGAGGGGCAGGTTGCAGGGTTCACCGTTAGTAGAGATCACGTTGGCAGATATCATGTTGACAGATATCACGTTGCCAAATATTACAGGATCGCAAAATTTTGAAATACGGTTGACAGAACCTTCGTTTGTCCGTAGGCTTGTTTCTCATAGCTGAGTACAACCGTGTTGAACTGCCCGATTGATCAGCTTAAGCTCCCGAAAATTAAGGCGCTACCCAATGTTGCTACGAACAACAAAGGGCAGCTAAACCCCCAAGCTGATTCTGGCAGCTAGGCGGTCTGACACGGATTGTAACATTCGATCGGGCCACCCTACTTGTCCTGCGCAAAAGGGTGGCTTTAATTTTTGGGGTTTCTTCCCGTTTCTACAATCAGGAGAAATCCCATGTTTATTGGTATGAGCGACCACGATCGCCCGATCGATGATGCCCGCAGACCGTTCCAAATTTACCTCCTCGGCACCCGCGAAGAAATTCAATCCACGATCAACCAACTACAAGTGGTGCGGTTTTGCGAACGGATTCGTTGGAGTCCACCCATTCCCGTCCTTGGTTCCGATTGGAAATACATCAGCATGATGGAACGCGATCGGGCTACGGAGTAAATGCTCTCTTTAAAAACCCGGTTTTTCTAAAAAACCGGGTTTTTGGAACCCGCGCGATCGACGAACAAACCCTCACTTGCCATCGATCGATCATCTTGTAAATCAATCGAAATCGTCGTCTCGATCGGGTGTACCATGGAATGCGATCTCAAGACTACAATGAAGGAAGTTGTTTCTGGAAGACGGCTATGGCTCAAGCTCCGGCAAATCTAAAGTTAGTAGATTCATTGGCTCAGATTATTTTGACCCTGAGTGCTGAGGAGCGACGGTTGCTTGAGCAGAAAATTCAGGCTCCTCAGATGGACTTAAATCTTTTTTTTGCAGAGTTGGTAGCGCTGCCTGCCGATCCGGAGCAACCTTCCCTTGAGGAGATTAGCCAAACTGTGCGTGAAGTGCGTCAGGAACTCTGGGCATCATGAAAACAACGCTCGAACGCCCAAAGTTTCAAGCTCAGCTAACGAGGTGTAACCAAACGCCTGATCGCTTGTATGCGATTGCCCAACAAATTTCCAGTTGCATTGCAATTAATAATATTAGTATTCCTCAACTACGAGATCAAAATGATACCAAGATTTTAGCCACTGCGATCGTGGCTGAAGCAGAGGTTTTAATTACAGGTGATTTGGATTTACTGGTTTTGAATCCTTTTGAATCGATTGAAATCATGAATCCGATCGATTTTCAAAGGAATTATTGCAGATGACGATCGCCTTTCTTCCCCCTCAATCCAAAATCTAGAATTCCATCTTCTCAATTCTCACTAAACCAATTCAACCCGTAATCGCTTTCCAAGCACGATCGCGGCTTGTTCTAAGGTGTTGAGGGTGGCTGAAGTATTTGTTGGATCGAGGAGTCGATCGAGGGCGGCACGACTGGTGTTCATTTTTTTGGCCATGTCGGTTTTGGTTAGGTTTTGTTCTTCCATAAGTTGTGTGATTTGGAAGGCGATTACCCGTTTCCATGCAATGCTTTCGACTTCCACCAGGATTCCTTCTTCTTCTAAAAAGTCATCAAAATTACTACCCATATGTGGATTCATCATTTGTGTTTCTCCAAATTAGATCGATGAACTACCTATTGGTCTCTGCAATCCCATCGCCCAATGCTAGAACCCCATCCTTTTGCCTTCTGCCTCGATTTTTTCTAGGTCTTTGATTGCGCCGAGTTGGCTGTACAGTTGGTGGGCTGTGGTGTAGTGCTGGTGGGCGAGTTTGGGGTTGTTTTTAGCGTGGTAGAGTTGCGCGAGATCCCAGTGGGTTTCGGCAATGCTATCGGTCATGCCAAGCTGTTGCATTTGCGCGAGGGCATCCTTGAGGAGCACTTCGGCTTGGTCGAGGTTGCCGCGTCCTAATTCATTTTCACCCAAGCAGCCGATCGAAACTGCCATGCCCGATCGGTCACCCAATTCTTCGCGCAGTTGTAAGGATTGTCGAAAGAGCCGTTCCGCCGCGTCCCAGTTGCCGCGATTGCGTTCGATATCGCCCAGTTGCCCCCAACTGGTTGCCATGCCCGATCGGTCACCCAATTCTTCGCACATTTGTTGGTATTGTCGATAGAGCCGTTCCGCCGCGTCCCAGTTGCCGCGATTGCGTTCGATATCGCCTAGGACGCCCCAACTGCTTGCCATGCCTGATCGGTCACCCAATTCTTCGCGCAGTTGTAAGGATTGTCGAAAGAGCCGTTCCGCCGCGTCCCAGTTGCCGCGATTGCGTTCGATATCGCCCAGTAGTCCCCAACTGGTTGCCATGCCCGATCGGTCACCCAATTCTTCGCACATTTGTTGGTATTGTCGATAGAGCCGTTCCGCCGCGTCCCAGTTACCGCG
Source organism: Alkalinema sp. FACHB-956 (assembly GCF_014697025.1). Taxonomy (NCBI): domain Bacteria; kingdom Bacillati; phylum Cyanobacteriota; class Cyanophyceae; order Leptolyngbyales; family Leptolyngbyaceae; genus Alkalinema; species Alkalinema sp. FACHB-956. The sequence goes on from NZ_JACJRC010000007.1 coordinate 159,889, forward strand.
AACGTTTTCGATGTAGCCTAGTGATGCCCAACTGGTTGCCATGCCCGATCGGTCACCCAATTCTTCCTCAATTTGTAGGCATTGTCGATAGAGCCGTTCCGCCGCGTCCCAGTTGCCGCGCTTGCATTCGATATCGCCCAGGACACCCCAACTGGTTGCCATGCCCGATCGGTCACCCAATTCTTCGCACATTTGTTGGTATTGTCGAAAGAGCCGTTCCGCCGCGTCCCAGTTACCGCGATTGCGTTCGATAATCCCTAATAATCCTAAACAGCGGGCTTTGTTTTTACTTTTGAGATATGGCAGGATTTCTTCCAGTAAACTTTGTAACAGAGACCAGTGTCCCCATAAACTCAAATACTTTTCAAGCTCCCAACTCAGTAATGACCATGCCTCCTGATAGTTTCCAAGTTGAAATGCAAAATGCTGAGCTTCTAGCAAAGTAGATAAATCTTTTAGCGTCTTTGGAGATTTTACAGTTCCCCCTGTTCGATAAAAAGAATATACATTAGAAAGTAGTTCAGGCAGTTTATTTTCATCACTACAGCGAACGGTTTCAGACACTACGTTATGTAGCGTATAAAATTTTTTATCACTATCTATTTCTGATCTAACTTCTACTAAACAGCATTGGTTTAGTGAATCTAAAATGTTCTGAGTTTTTGCAATTTCCTGCGGCGTAAACTGAATACTGCGTTTCCACCATTTCAATCCTAAAAAACGAATGTCCTGTCTCAATCCACGATTGTATAAACGCAAGAACGTCAATCCTCGGACATCAATTCCCATCCTCAGCACACACATTTTTCGTAACAGAGCGCGAGCCTCTCGGGTCTGTCGAGATAACTGACGATTGACAATCACACTCCCCTGCTGAACAACGAGTTCCGGATTCCCACGTAAATATCCAGGAGGCTCTGTAGTTGCAAGATTTCCTAAAAACGTCAAAATCTGAACATGTCCGCCTACCCGTTCAGCCACCCATTGCAAATCTTCCGCTGAATCCTGTAATCCTTGTTGGCGCAGTAATTGCATTCCATCCGAAATAGCAATACCCCCTACTTGCTGACTTCTCACCATTGCTGGATTAAATTGGCCACTTTGATCAGCCAAATCGATCGGCAACTCCCGACTCGTCACAATCACCTGTGATTGATGCACGCGATCGACCAACGCCCACAACAACTCACCCCACCCCGCCGACACCGCCTTCCCCGCCGTCAGCACATCCTCCAAATTATCCAACACCACCAAACACCGCGATCGTTGCAGCCCCCCAATCACCTCCCCAACCATCTGCTCCGTCCGCAGCCCCTCCGAGAGCGATCGATCCAACCCCCGCAGCAACTCCGCCACCACCCCATCAAAACTCATCCCCTCCTGCACCCGCACATAGATCACCCGCTCAAACGGACAATCCCCCCGCAACCGCTGGTGCCGCGCCTCAACCCCACAAGCCTCCAACAGCTTCACCGCCAAACTCGTCTTCCCAATGCCCCCCTGCCCCACCAGCACCAGCACCTTCCGCCGCCGCACCAGCAACTCATCCCGCAACTCCACCAGCAACGCATCCCGCCCCACCCACAGCGGCACCTCCCGGATCTGCTCCGCCCCAAACAACCGCCCCCCAAACAACTCTCCTGACGCAACGGGCAACGCACCAGGAGCTACAACTTTTTTGCACCCTTCAACAACCGCGTAAACGTTGGGAAATACTTACGACAGAAATTCTCCGTATCCAACTGCGCCTCATAGGACAGCCCAATAAACGGCGGAAAAATCGACAACGTCCCCTTCAACTTCGCATCCGCTGTCACCCCAGGCTCATTCAGCTTCGCCTCAATCCGCCGCAACAACCCCAGCATCTCCTCGTCCAAATCCGGCTGACCTTGAAGCTGCTTCACTTCCTGCGCAATCACCTCGATCGTCGCCTGAGCCTCCGCCTCCCCAAAAATCAACCCAGCGCTTTCCTGCTGAAGCAGCGTAAATAGTTCCTGCTCAAACTGACGGATTTTGGGCTTGAGATCAGTTTCAATCTCCTGCTCATACTTGGTCTTGGCAACCGTGCTCTGAGCCATAATAGCCCCTTCCTCAGCAGCCCCAAGCTGTGCATAAAGTAACTTGAGATTTTTCTCGATTTGCTGGATACGATCGGCCATAATCAACTTCAAGCAACTAGATACCACTACCCCTAGTTTACCCATCCGCAACAGCAAATTCCGGCAATCTCCCCACCCACCGACTCTCCCCCCCTAAAAAACCGTCATAATCACTACCCCACTCACCATAATCGCCGCCCCCAAAAGCCGCTCCCTCAACCCATCCTCCTTAAACAAAAAATGACCCAAAATCACACTAATTAATGCACTCATCCGCTTCACCGCAATCACCTGCGTCACCGCTGTCATCCCCACCGCCAACATTTGACACCCCACCGCGATCGCAAACATAAGGCCAATGCTAGCCAGCTTCGGTAACTGCGGTGTAATTTTCGAGATGGGTGTCCGGGAACGCAACAGCGCGATCGGCAACATCCCCAACGCAATAAACGAAAACAGCGAAACACACCAGAAAAATGGCGAAGAACTCATCACCCCCACTTTGTCAAACGCTGCCGTAATACTCCACAGCGCCGCCACCACCAGCATCAGCCGACTGCCTGGATTGGTAAACAGCGCCTGCAACGGTGCAAAATAGCCCTTGTGCTTTTCCCGCAGGTTCAGCACATAGGAACCAATGACAATGCAGAAAACGCCGATCGCATCCGCCCCGTTGGGAAACTCATGGGCAATGAGCGGCGAAGTCACCAACAAAAACAATGGCGTCAACGTCACCAACGGCACCGTCAGCGACAAATCCGCCAACTTAATCGCCTTGATGTACAGCAAAAACGAAACCACATTGATACTGCCCCCGATCGCCAAGGCCCGCCAATAGTCCGGCTGAATCTCAGGAATCCCCACAATTCCCAGCACCGGTAACAAAAACACCACCGCAAAGGCTTGGCTCAGAAAGGCAACCACATATTCATCCACCAGCTTGAGGCTATGTTTGCTGATCACATCCTTCAAAGACTCAAAGAAAGCCGTTAAAATTGCAAATGCCAACCAAATCATTCGAGTCTCCCGTGATTTCTGAGACGCTGCCAAGAATTCGCTTTTTAACCACACCAACGTCCGATGCGTGGGTGGAGCAAGCCCTAGCCCATCTGGATACGATCTTGCTAGACCACTCCCACTGCGAACGCAAAGCCGCTAGTGTAGCGCTAAATCTCATGTTTCGCTATCCCTCCAGCGTCAAATTGGTCAAGAGCCTGACCGCGATCGCCCAGGAGGAGTTGCAGCATTTCGAGCAGGTCAACGCCATCCTAGAGCAACGCGCCATTGCCCTGGCACCCCTTGCCCCGCCCCCCTACGGAGCCACCCTCAACAAGGCTGTACGGCGGGATGAGCCCGATCGCATGCTGGATTTGCTGCTGGTGTCTGGCTTAATTGAGGCGCGCAGTCACGAGCGTTTGGGCCTGTTGGCCACCCATTGTCCCGATCGGGAACTGGCAGAATTCTACGGCAGCTTGATGGCATCGGAGGCACGGCACTATGGCGCGTACTGGCTGTTGGCGGATACCTACTTCGATCGGGCGATCGTCATGCAACGCTTAGAGGAACTGGCCGAGGTGGAGAGCAATATTTTAGCGACTTTACACCCAGAACCCCGAATCCATTCATGACGCCAACCGATCCCACCCCAGAATCCATCCCCACTCCCATGCCTTTGCACTACCGCGACTGTATCCTACGCCCCTGGCAGCCCCACGATCGCGCAGCCGCTGCAACGGTCATTGAGACGGTCTTGGCGGAATATGGCTTGGGCTGGGAGCCGCAGGGGGCCGATCGGGATGTCCTGCAAGTGGAGGATTGTTACCTGAAGCGGGGTGGAGAATTCTGGGTGATTGAGCAGGCGGGCACGGTGGTGGGTACGGGGGCCTATTATCCGATCGATCGGGGCAACCAAGCCGTCGAACTGCGCAAAATGTATCTGCTATCCACGGTGCGCGGCCAAGGCTTAGGCAAGTTTTTGCTGCAACAGTTGGAAGCAGCCATTCAGGCTAAGGGGTTTCAGGAAATCTGGATCGAAACCGCCAGTGTGTTACAGGAAGCCGTCAAGCTCTATGAGACCCATGGCTATTTGCCCAGCACTGGGGTAGAAACAGCCCGGTGCGATCGGGTCTACGTCAAACCCTTGGTAACCACCCATTATTGACACTAAATTGATTGATCAATGCCATGGATTTGCCACCCCACTACAGCCCCCAAAGCTAGAAACCAGGGGGGACGTTGCAACTTTTAGGAGCGGGTGATTAGAATCTGACAGACAACACCACTGCTCTGAAGCACAAGACCGATCGATGATTCAAGCTCCCTCCCAAACGGCATTAATTGTTGGCGCAAGTGGCGGCATTGGCCTGGGCTTTGTCCGGCATTTGTTAGCCCACGATCGCTGCGATCGCCTCTATGCCACCTACCGCGATCCCGATTCTGAACTGTTAACCATTCAAGATCCCCGTTTGATCTGTTTATCCCTAGATTTGACGAACGAAGCCGAAATCGCCACCACAATGCAAAGGATTCAACAGGAAACGGCCTGTTTGCATCTGGTGATTAACTGCGTGGGCTGGCTCCATCAAGGGAGTTTACAGCCGGAGAAAAGTTTGCAGCAATTGAATGCGGAGCAACTGGTGCAATATTTTCAGGTGAATAGTATTGGTGCGGTCTTGCTGGCTAAGCATTTGCAACCGTTGCTCAAACACGATCGCCGCAGTGTGTTCGCCACCATTTCCGCCAAGGTGGGCAGTATTGGGGATAATTTTCTGGGTGGGTGGTATGGCTATCGCGCGTCCAAGGCAGCGTTGAATATGTTGATGCGGACAACGGCGATCGAATATAAACGACGGGTGCCTCGCGCGATCGTGACGGTTTTGCATCCTGGCACCACAGATACGGAATTGTCGAAACCATTTCAGCGCAATGTGCCAGCGGATAAACTATTTCCAGTCGATCGAACAGTTCAGCAATTGCTGGCGGTCATCGATGAGTTAAAGGAACAGGACAGCGGCGAATTTTTCTCCTGGGACGGAAGCCGACTGCCCTGGTAAGTGTCACAGTGCTTAAATATTGCTTGAATATTGCTTGAATATTTACCTTGCTCGAATATTGAGTTCTTGTCGCCAAACTTCCACGGGCTTTTCCCAGGCTTCTTCCCACTTTTGGGCAAACACCGATTGGGCTTGACATCCCATCTCCCAGCCGATCGCGATCTGTTGCATCATGGCGTTCAGTAACTCCGGTTGGGCAATGGCATGGACGATCGCGCTAGCCATCAGGGCAATGGCCAAGGGCGATCGCATTTGAGCCAGTTGAAAGGCTTGCAAGCCAATTTCGCCTGCCAGATCTGTTCCAAAGCCTGTAATAACATGGTGAATATCATGGGTTTGGCTGCGACGCAGAGTCAGATAACTAATGTCATCTTGGGCCTCTCGTTGGCGATAGAAAACGGGTTCGAATTGGTGATCGCGTAAATGTTTAGCGTAGCAATATCCCAGTGAATTTTTAGGATAGGTGAGTAATTGGTCTAAATCTGGGGGGGCTGGAAGATAGCGCGTTTCCAGAAGTTCCGCCATCCCTGGTTGGGCTTTGAGATAGGCACAGGCGATTTCACTAATCGGTTGCTGGCGCAGGACTTCATCGAGGTCGTAAATTGCAGTGAATTCCGCTGGATTTTGGGTTAAGCGCAGAAACGCAAAAAAGGCTTTGGTGACTTCAGGAGAGACTGCCATGGAATCGCTACATCCCAGTGATTCAGGAATTTCAGAGATACCCAAGCGAGACTCCTCTGTCATCCCACAGGTAGCCGTTGGGCTCGTAGAAGGCAAGGCTTGAGCGATCGTATCCGTGGCAATGGCAACTACATTGTCAGAAACAGAATGATTAAGCAGCATAGAACGCTTTAGCAAATAGTTGAGGACGTTGGCGAGAACAGGGTTAGGAAGGATTCCGACATCGTTGAACCCCGTCTGTTACTGAGAAATACGGCAGCGGACCTCGATCGGATTTCTCCCCATTGCAAAAACTTTCTCGCCCCTCAATCTGGCCTTCAGTCCCTAGATGCCCTCTTAAATTTCATTTTGATTTCATATAAATATGTCACACTGAGAATCAAATTCATGATTGACCCGTGATGACGGTCTGCTAGGCCGTTACTTGCCCATGACAAACCCATTCCTAACAAATTCCAAGCTGATTCCCCTCGCGATCGCCCTGACGATCGGCCTGACCGGATGTCCCTCTACCTCTCCGCCCGCCAATTCCAGTCCGGTTAGTTCAGATCCCGCCACCTCCCGAACGCCATCGCCCCAAGACCATGGCATGATGGGGCACTCGATGGATCTGGGGCCAGCGGATGCCGAATTCGATTTGCGGTTTATCGACGCGATGACGCCCCACCACCAAGGGGCGCTAGAAATGGCCCAGGACGTGCTAGAAAAATCCCGGCGGCCTGAGCTAAAAAAACTGGCGCAGGACATCATGGCAGCCCAAAATCCAGAAATTCAGCAAATGCAGAAATGGCGAACCGCCTGGTATCCTAAAGCGCCTAAAGCACCGATCGCTTGGCACGGAGCCATGAACCATTCCATGCCCATGTCCCAGGAACAGATCCACGGAATGAAAATGACGATGGATTTAGGCAAAGCCGATGCGCAGTTTGATCTGCGGTTTCTCAATGCCATGATTGTGCACCATGAAGGAGCCGTAACGATGGCCCAAGAAGTGCTTAAAAAATCAAAGCGGCCTGAAATGCAGAAACTGGCCAAGGCGATCGTGGGCAGCCAAACCAATGAAATTGAACTGATGAAAACCTGGCGGAAGCGTTGGTATTCCCAGTAACTTTGGTATTCCCAGTAATTTTTGAGTGGTGACCGTGGGAGGATTTCATCTTGATTTCATTTCGAGTTGTCATCCTAGTAACTGTAGAGAGTTTTGAATCTTTGAAACAATCATGGCTTCTCTCAGTTCACTACCGGGAAATCGATTCAATGCGGGGTTAGGCTCGCCAGTGGCGGCATCTGCATTTCCTGCTGCGCTGTCTTCTGCGCCTTTAGGAACTGCGCCTCTAGCATCTGCACCTCTAGCATCTGTACCTCTAGCGACTTCAGTGACCGATGCCTTGGGTCGAGTTCCCATTGTTCGCTTAAATCGCCTGCATCCAACCTGTAACCAGCACGATCTGTACCTGAAATTGGAATCCTGCAATCCGGGAGGCAGCATTAAGGAAAAAAATGCTGCTTACCTGGTGCATCAAGCGGAGCAGTCTGGACAATTGCGCCCTGGGGGAACGATCGTAGAATCTAGTTCAGGGAATTTTGGCATTGGGTTAGCGATCGTGGGGGCGACCCGTGGCTATCGTGTCCTGATTGTGATTGATGCGAAAACCTCACCGACCATTCGCCGGATGCTCCAAGCCTATGGTGCAGAGTTGGTGGAGGTGCCTTTGGAGGCCGCCGATGCCCATGGATCGATGCAGGTGGCGCGGATGCAAAGGGCGCAGGAACTCGAACGCACTCTTCCGGGGGCCTGGTATCCCGCACAACACACCAATCCGCAAAATGTCGAAGCCCACAGCCTTTGGACGGCCCAGGAAATTGCAGCGGCCTTTCCAGTGGGGCCAGACGCGATCGTCGTTGGCGTGAGTACAGCGGGCCAACTGACGGGAATCAGTCGCTATTTCCAACAACACTCTCCCAAAACTCGCATCATTGGCGTGGACGTAGCGGGATCGGCGATTCTGGGAACCCCACGCCATGCCTACAAAATGACGGGGCTGGGACTTTCGTTTATTCCGCCCAACTATGACCCCCAGGTTTTAGATGCGGCCTACAGCGTCTCTGATGCATTGGCGTTTTCCGTGTGCCATGCCCTAGCCCAGCGGGAAGGGATGTTACTAGGAGCTTCGACGGGGGCGATCGTGGCGGCGGCGCTGGCGGATGTCCAACGGTTTACGCAACCCCAAACCTATCTGTTGCTCAATCCCGATCGCGGCGATCGCTACCTAGAAACGGTTTATGATGCGGATTGGTTAAAACAACACCATCTCACTATTTTGCAGGATCAGGATCTCGTGCAAGCGATCAATCATCTTCAACCCGTGCCCTTAGATTTAGTTCGGAGGGCGGCTCAGTGACATTAGACCAGACACGATCGCAGACGTCTCAGCCGCAGATGTCTCAGCCGCAGATGTCTCAGCCGCAGATGTCTCAGCCGCAGATGTCTCAGCCTTCTTCTATCCCTTCCCAGGAGGCGCAACCGTCCCAGGAATCACACCCGGAAATCTCTCAGGAAATCCCTCAGGAATCGCCCCAGGCAACCCCTCCAGTGCCCCAAAACATTACCCTTGCCCAGCTATGGCGAGAATTTTTGCCCCTGTCGCTGAGTGATGTGACGATGGCCTGTGGCGATCCAGTGATTACGACCACCTTGGCCCACTTGCCAGAAGCACGACTCAACTTGGCCGCAGTCGGGTTGGCAAAATCCTTGGCGATCTTTTTTGAAAGTCCGATCATCATGATCTTGCACGCCTCCAATGCCTTGGCAGGGTCAGCGGCTTCACGGCAAGCCCTTTGGCGCTTCACCTGTTTGGCGGGGGGTGGGCTGAGTCTGTTGCTAACGGTTTTGGCGTTGCCGATCGTGTTTAACCAGGTGGGGCCAACAGTTCTAGGCATTCCGATCGAGTTATTGACGACCGTGAGTCAGGTATTGCTCCTGATGGGCGGATGGGCGTTTGCGATCGCGTGGCGGCGCTATTTTCAAGGCTTACTGATCTACCATGGCCAGTCCCAAGCCCTCGCAAAAGCCAGTGTGGCGAGATTGACCACCCTGATTGCCATCATGGCGATCGGCTTTTGGCTCAAACTGTCCGGGGCTCTCCTCGCGGGTGCGGCATTGATGATCGGCGTCTTGGTGGAGGCGATCGTCGTAACGATCTTTGCCTACCGTTCCGGCGCGACGTTGCCGCCCCCCGATCCCCTGACTGCAACACAACCTGCAACACAACCCGCAACACAGTCTGCAACGCAACCAAGAACACAAACAGCGAAGCAACTGCCCCAGACTCTCAAAGCCGTGTGGCGATTTTACTTTCCATTGGCCAATTCCATGCTGGTGGTTTGGGGCGGACGGGCGATGTTGATTAGCCTTTTGGCGCGGGCCCAGGATGCCACCGTGGCGATCGCGGCTTGGTCGGCGGCCTGGGGGTTGGTGTTGGTGATTGCCAATTCCACCCGTATGGTGCAGCAAATGGTGATTAAATACCGTCGCCAAGTGGCCGATCGGCAGTTGTTGATCTTTGCGGTGACGGTGGGGGGCGCTTGTTCGGCGCTGTTACTGCTGATGAGTGCGACGCCGGTGGGTGAACAAATTGTTCGGAGTTTCATTGGCAATGATGTCATCTTGGCCGATCGCATTAAGCCGGTGCTGTTGGTGTGTGCGGGTGTGCCTTTGCTGGTGGCGATGCAGAATGCAACCCAGGGCTTTTTGGTGAGTGAAGGGCGCACGGGATCGGTGAATTTTGCTACTTGGATTGGTACGGGGTTGTTACTTCTGATTGCGATCGGGGCGATCGATCGGGGGGTACCGGGATCCCTCGCGGCGGCGATCGCCATGGTGGTGGCAATGCTGTCGGAGGTGCTTTGTCTGCTGTGGAAACGGCGCACTAGGGCGTAATCGCGTTATGAGAATTTTACTCGTGGAGGATGAACCGGATCTGGGCACGGCCATTGCGAAATCTCTGACGCGGGAGCGCTATATTGTCGATTGGCTGCAAGATGGCCGGGAGGCGTGGGATTGTTTGATGCAGCTGGAGGTGCAGTATACGATCGCGGTGATTGATTGGATGCTGCCGGGGCTATCGGGCATTGAGATTTGCCAACAACTCCGCAAGGCCCAGAGTGCGCTGCCAATTTTGATGCTGACGGCGCGGGATAGTTTGACCGATCGGGTGACGGGGTTGGATGCGGGGGCGGATGACTATTTAGTCAAGCCCTTTGGCATGGTGGAACTGCTGGCACGATTGCGGGCGTTGCAACGGCGATCGCCCCAATTGCAATCCCAAAGTTTACAGGTGGGGGCACTGACGTTGGACTATGGAACCTCGACAGTGAAAGTTTCCCTGCCGGAGACAGTGCTCACCCTGTTTCTGACGGCGAAGGAGTTTCAATTGTTGGAGTATTTAATGAAACATGCCAATCAAATTGTCAGTAGCGATCAAATTCGCAATCAGTTATGGCCGATCAATTCTGATTCTTCTAGTAATGTGGTTGCCGCCCAAATTCGGTTACTACGTCGTAAATTTTCCGATCAAGGGGTTGATTCCGCGATCGAAACGGTTCATGGACTGGGCTATCGATTAAATATTGCCCGTTCTCCGGGATAAGATTGCCGTAGCCAAGATTGCTGTGGCCAAGATTGCTGTGGCTAAGATTGCCAGAATCCTTCTCTTTTTGCTTGCTTGCTGCCGATTTTCCCTTAAACCCCATTACCTCTCTTCATGCGTCAGAGTCAATTGTTCAACCGAACTCGTTTGCAGTTGGCAGCCTGGTATGCCAGCGTCATGGGGGTGATTTTGAGTGTGTTTGGGGGGATGGTCTATGTGCATATGGCGCATAGTCACTTTGAGGCGATCGACGGTGAGTTACAAACCATTGCGGTCAGTTTACGCGATCGCATTCAACCAGTTTTGGACACGCCGGGAATGTTGCCGTCTACAGGCATTCCAACGGTACCCGATCTATGTCTGGTGGGTCAGCCCTGTCCGAGTTCCAGCGGGAGTTCCCATCTGCATGTATTTGGCAACGATCAACCTGAACCCTATTATGTGCAGTTGATTAATTTATCTTCCCACGTCGTTGCCACGATTCATACGCCTCCGCATCCCCCTCGGCTTTCCTCTGCATTCCCCCACTCCGAAGCCCAGATTTCCCTCATTAATTTTCTGAATCCTTCGGTGCATCAATCGGCTATTCTGCTGAAAACCACGACGGGCCAGCCTTGGGGCTATTTGCAGGTGGGCCGATCGCTGGCGGGTTATAACCAACATTTAACGACGCTAAAAACAATTTTGTTGGTTGGACTGCCGATCGCGACGTTGGTGATTGGGGGGGCGAGTTGGTGGTTGGCGGGGTTGGCAATGCGCCCGGTTTATCTGGCCTATCACCAGATCCAACAATTTACTGCCGATGCTGCCCACGAGTTGCGAACGCCGTTGGCAGCGCTGTGCAGTACGGTGGAGGTGACGTTGGCGGATGCTGATTTAACGCAGGACAATGCCAGGACGACTTTGCAAACGGTGGAACGCCAAGCCCTACGGCTGTCGCAACTGGTTCAGGATTTGCTTTTGCTATCCAAGATCGATCTGCAAGCGTGGCCTCAGAAGTTACAGCGGTGTTGTTTGAATGATTTAGTGAGTGATTTGGTAGAAGAATATTCTGCGTTGGCGTTGGCGTCTCAGGTGGATTTACGATCGGAGTTACCTAGCCAGCCGATGTTATATATCCAAGGAGATGAGGAAAAGATTTATCGATTATTGACGAATCTAATTGTGAATGCGATTCATTACACTCCTGCGGGGGGAGTGGTGACGGTGATTCTTGATAAACAGGATCGCTATGGGGTGATTCAGGTGAAGGACACGGGCATTGGCATTCCGATCGCCCAGCAGGCGCGGATTTTCGATCGGTTTTATCGGGTTGAAACCGATCGATCGCGCCGGACGGGTGGGTCTGGGTTGGGGCTAGCCATTGCCCAGGCGATCGCGCAAGACCATCGGGGTTCCATTCGGGTGACGAGCCAGGTGGGTCAAGGCAGTACTTTTAGGGTGTTTCTTCCGTTGGCCAAGGATGGGGGATAGGGGCTTAGGTTAGGGTTGGAGGCGTGGGTTAATCGTTGTTGTCTTTACGATCGGGGCGTCCGTCGGGCTGTTGGCCTTGGATGACTTGGGTGGAGTAGATGGCGACATCGCGGCGGATGATGTCTTCGACGGCTTCGTGGAATTTGGGAAAGCCTTGGCGATGGTTACTGTTGCTGTAGGGGCCGCAGAGTTCAAAGTATTGCCAGCCTTGGCTTTTGAGTTCTTCAGCGGCGCGGCGATAGTTACGCCAACGTTCTCCGTAGTTGAAAAATTGTTCGATCGCGGTGGCTCCGGCGACGACGGCGCTAATGCCAGTTGTCAAGTAACGCCATGCATCTTTTTGTCCCCCTTCTAGGCCGGGGTTAATGCCAACGAGAATGGGAACGAGAACGCTGCCGATAATGGCGGTGACGCGCAGGCGATAGTGCCAGTCGCGGGATTGGGAGGCGCGGCTTTCGATCCAGAGGACTTGGTCGAGCCAACGGGCAGTGAGATAGTATTTTTGGAGTTCGTCGAGGTCGATCGTGCCCATCATCTGCTTGAAGTCTTGCTTGAGTTGCTCGCGGTAGTCCTTGGACACTTCGGGCGGGGCGGCGGGGGCAGAGGGGACGACTACGGGCTCTGAGGCGGTTTCTGGGGCGGTGGATTCTGGGGTGGTGGAAGATGCAGACGGGTTGGTCATGGTGGTTTAGAGCAGTAGTTGGGTGATAACAGTCTGCGGAAATTTTAGCAAGGGGCTGGGGAGTTCAAGCGGTTTTGGAAGATTTTGATACTTGGGTAGGGTGGGGTGGGAGTCCCAAAATCCGTCAGTTTGAGCAGGAGTATGCACAACAGCTTGCTCAGCCGGTGAAACGAGTAGAGTTGCCGAAAGATGACCATACAGACCTGTCCAAGTTGTGAGTCCCAAGAGGTTAGTCGCAATGGTCTCACCCGGCATGGCAAACAAAATTATCAATGTCGGGACTGTGGTCGTCAGTTTGTCCTTGATCCCGTCTGGAAAGCCATCACCCCACAGCAGTATGGACTGATTGAGCGGATGCTCCTCAATCGCGTCTCCTCTACCCAAGCAACGTCATCTACCCAAGCAACGTCATCGCTATCGATGTCTTGCCTTTCAGGAGACCACCCTGCATTGTAACGCTTTTACAAAATGGGCGATCGCCACTCACGACTCCCTCCCCAAGAGCCTCAAACCCTCGGCTGTACAAGACAAAATACATTTTTTCCAGATTGTCGTTACGCTGTGTTATATTACGATATGTAAACAAAAATTGCGTCTTTGTTACAAAACAGATCGGTTGACATGAGACAACCGTGCAGTGAGTGCAAACATTGAACTATTACGAGGTTTTCATGTCATTTACGATTGATTCTGCTCGGAACATTTTTCCTGGAACCTTATCAGCAGATGCGGTGCCTGCAATTAGTGCCCGTTTTGGGCAATTGAGCGCCGAAGATCAACTCGCTCTGATTTGGTTCGCTTATCTGGAAATGGGTAAAACGATTACGATCGCAGCTCCTGGTGCCGCCAGTATGCAGTTTGCAGAGTCTACCCTGGCTCAAGTCAAGCAAATGTCCTATCGTGAGCAAACCCAGTTCATGTGCGATTTGGCCAATCGTGCCGATACCCCCCTCTGCCGGACCTATGCAACGTGGTCTCCGAATATTAAATTAGGTTTTTGGTATCAGTTAGGGCAATGGATGGAGCAAGGCTTAGTGGCTCCCATTCCTGAGGGTTATCGCTTGTCTGCCAATGCAGCTGCCGTTTTGCAATCTATTCGAAATGTAGAACCCGGTCAACAAATTACCGTTCTACGGAATTCCGTTGTAGACATGGGATTTGATCCGGCTAAGCTGGGGACTTATAACCGCGTCGCTGAGCCTGTTGTGGCTCCCAAGTCTGATGATCAGCGTCGCAAGGTGACGATCGAAGGCGTGGATAATCCTACGGTGTTGTCCTACATGGATAATCTCAACGCGAATGACTTTGATGCATTAGTGCAACTATTTACCCCGGATGGAGCGATTCAGCCTCCCTTCCAGCGTCCGATCGTGGGTAAAGAAGCTGTGCTGCGCTTCTTCCGTGAAGAGTGCCAAAATCTCAATTTGATCCCGGAGCGGGGTGTGTCGGAGCCTGCGGCGGATGGCTACACCCAAATTAAAATCACCGGTAAAGTGCAAACCCCTTGGTTTGGCGGTGGTGTGGGGATGAATATTGCTTGGCGTTTTCTGCTCAATCCTGAAAATCAAATCTTTTTTGTCGCGATCGATCTTCTCGCGTCTCCTAAAGAGCTGCTGAACTTGATTCGGTAAAGTTTAAATTGGTTGAATTAAGCGCCCTCTCTAGGGGGGCGCTTTCTTTGTATGCAGACAACATCAGGAGGCCAAACGATCGGGTGAATACATCACGTTGGACTGGACTGAGCATTACCATCATACTGGTGGTTCTGTGGGGGATCAGCCTGGGTTGGCTGCTACAAAGCAAACACTTACCTTGGTTCGCAACGATTCTTGGGATTCTAGGTCATACCTTTTTACAGACAGGATTATTTGTTCTAGCCCATGATGCAATGCATGTAAACTTAGTTCCCCATCAGCGTACTCTCAATCATTCAATCGGTCGATGTTTAATCTTGCTCTACGCTGGTTTATCCTACGATCGCTGTCGTGAGAATCATTACAAACATCATCGTATACCTGGACAGGGGAGTGATCCTGATTTTCATACTGAAGGTAATAGTAATCCCTTTCATTGGTATGTCAAATTCATGCAGGAATATCTTTCATTGAGTCAATTGGCTCGATTATTCATGGGACTCAGTATTTGCATGCTGTGTCTTGGCATCTCTATAACCACGCTGACCCATCTCCTGCTATTCGAGTTATTGCCCCTCTGGCTGAGCTCTCTACAGCTCTTTTGGTTTGGGACCTATCTGCCCCATCGCCATCCAATCCTAAACCAGCGACACCAGGCTACGAGCAGTTACTATCCAGTGTGGCTATCCTTTCTGACGTGTTATCACTTTGGTTACCATTGGGAGCACCACGAATATCCCCGTACTCCTTGGTACCAGTTACCCGATCGCCGCCCTCAAAATATCGATAATCTTCAACCCCTATCAAAGCACTTTGCCAACATCGGCTGATCCTAGACCACTCCAGATGAATAAGTATAAATTACTATTTTGATTAGAAATTTCAAAATATCCTACTGAATAGCTTGTTTCCGCAAAAGGTGAGGCGTTAAGATACCTATACTTTCTGACTCAACAGTGGTGGCTGACGGTTTCTCCCAGTCAGTAGCCATTTCAACGAGTAGCCATTTAAGCCATTTAACAAGTTAGGTTTAAGCAATGCAAGCGACTGGAATTAGTTGGGCACCGACAGAGAAAACCATTGCAAAAGCTGCATTGGATTGTGCCTATGAACGAGAAACAGCCGCTCTTTTGCAGGAAGTGCAAGATCGGGCTAAAAATGTTTTGTGCTTAGATGATTTGTGGCAGTTACACGATTTTCTGAGTGCCCGTCGTCACGACATTGAAGGGAAGTACGAAGAGGATTGTGCTAGCTTACTGTTTGGGCTCGCTCGATTGGTGAAGGAAGGTTGGCTGACCGGAGATGAACTGACTGGGTTGTCTCCAGATAAGCGATCGAAGGTATCGGCCCTCGCTCGGATGTAAGTCCATTGCTGCAAGCAGTTTGGTTAAATGGGCTGCTAAGTTCTTCGGACATCCAACACAGCCCAATGTTAGGAGATTTGAACCACTCCAGATTTCCAGTTACTGATTTCTAGTTGCTGTAGTTAAATTATTGCTTAGACAATTGGTCTAGAGGGCAGAAGCTGCAACATAGTCAGGATTGCTAGTAACCGATTCTGTCACAGCATTGGCAACAACCCCAAGAACGTTAAACTGCTTCATGGATTCCATCGCCTTAGCAATATCCGATCGGGTCACTTGATCCAATCGTCCAACCATTAAGACACTGTCGCAGTGGGAGGCTAACAACATGGCATCCACCATGCCCAATACAGGTGGTGCATCAACGATCACTAGGTCATAGCGATCGCGGAACCGCTGCATTAATTCCTGCATTTGACGGGAACTCAATAACTTAGCGGGATCATTGGTATTGGCTCCTGAGGTGATGATTGAAATATTATTGCGATCGTCCTCATCCATGAAACTGGTTAATCCCACCATCTCCTGACTGGTGAGTAAATTAACCAATCCCTGTTCATTGGGCAAACCCAGTAACCTGTGCAAACTAGGGCGACGTAGATCTGCATCAATAACTAAAACACGACGATTTAGTCGAGCCGCACTCAGGGCTAACCCTAGAGCGATCGTAGATTTCCCTTCCCCAGCCAATGCTGATGTTAGAACAATGGATTTTAACGGACGATCGCGGCTGGCCAGCAATATTTTTTGATACATCAAATCCATGGCCTCCCGGAAGGGCTGCCAACGCATCAGTTCACCGATATCCGGCACAAGGGATTGTTTTTTCTGAAACGGCAAACGCATCGCCAAACTGGGTTCCGCTTCAATATAGAGCCGAGGAATCATCCCTAATAGGGGGAAAGCCGTCTGACGTTGCAGATCTTCTGAACGATGAACCCCATCATCCATCGCTTCCCGAGCAAAGGCCGATAAACCCGCCACAAACAGTCCTGCAACGGCCCCCAAGAGCAGGTTACGGTTTAAATTGGGACCCGTTTTAACGCCAACTAAGGGGGCTTCGACAATTTGCCAATCAAATCCCCCCTGAGCGATCGACAATCCAATGTCCTGCCGAGCTTTTAGTAGCTGCTGTAGCGTTTGCCGTTGTAATTCTACCTGCGGCTCCAGTTGACCATAGGCCGATAATAGTTGAGGATAGCGGCTGAGTTCAGATCGGAGTTGATTCTCGGTACCCACTAGGGAAAAATAACGGGCCTGCGCTTGGCTTAAGTTGACCTGCGCTTCCACCAGTTGATTGACTAAGGTTGTATCTAAATTGCTCAGTTGCCCCCCAGCAATCAGTCCTTCCGGACTGGCTCCCGC
Organism: Alkalinema sp. FACHB-956; assembly: GCF_014697025.1. Classification (NCBI taxonomy): domain Bacteria; kingdom Bacillati; phylum Cyanobacteriota; class Cyanophyceae; order Leptolyngbyales; family Leptolyngbyaceae; genus Alkalinema; species Alkalinema sp. FACHB-956. The sequence continues at coordinate 176,889 of NZ_JACJRC010000007.1, forward strand.
CGTTCGATCGCCTAAAATCCGTTGAGCCTCTGTGCGCAGAAGTTGTAATTGCTTTTGACGTTGTTCAGCAACCTGCTGGACAAAATCTGTATTATTTTTAAAGCGCAGTTGTTGTTGCGCTAGCGCTAATTCCGTTTTTTGAATCTCAGTTAATAACGTTTGATAGCGGCCAGATTGACTCAATCGAGCCATCAGCGCAGCTTGTTGTGGTTGGGTTAGGAGCTGCTGCTGCAATCCGGCATAGCGACTTTGTAATTCGCGAATTTGGCTCAGATTTGCTTGCAAGTCTATTTGAATTTTACTGAGTTGATCGGATTTTGCTTGGGCTTGGATTTTGGGATCAACTAACTCTTGATCTCGGCGAAACTGTTCTAATAACTTTTCTGCATTTCGTAATTCTCCATTCACATTCGGTAACTGGTCATCAATGACTTTTAAGCCACGCTTTAACCGAGCTTCTTGCTGCTGGATATTATAATCACGGTAAACCGTTTGCAATGCGGTCAAAACATCCTGGGTTTTAAAGGGATTATCCGAGGTATAGGTAATCTGAAAAATTTTAGTTGGACTAGAGGATTTCTTCTCACCCGAAGCAACCTGGATAATGCTGAGTCCTGATTTTAGGGCAAAGACACTAGCCGGATTTTGTGAACTAAATTCTGGATATTTTCCCTCTAATTTAACGATCGCCTGTCTGAGTAAATCAGAACTTTGTAGCAAACTAATCTGCGTCGCAGGATCGATCGATACTTCAGGATCGGTAAACTCATCCTGTAACTTGGCCCCTTGACTTTTACCTTGGTAGGTTGGCTCAATTAGTAATTGCATATTACTAACATACGTCGGCGTTTGTCGGAGGGTAACCAATCCGCCCATTCCTAAGCCAGCTAACAATCCTAGGAATATCAGAATACGGTTACGCCAGAGAACCCCAAATAGTTGACCGTAGCCAAGTTCTGGTTCAGCTGTGGTAGGTGTGGAATTCAACTGGATAGAAGTCATACGCACCAAGGAAGTTCGATAGATTAGCTAGACAACTGAGACGGTATCTACTCTTTTCTGCACCATTCACTCCATGCATTCCGGTCATTTCCACTGATCGCCATCAGAATATGAATTGCAGTCCCATTCATTTACCAAGGCTTCACATTCTTCCCAGAATTCACAGAGTATCCATGCCCAATGGGCTTTATCGGGCATAGCCAAGACGACCCTTTTGCTAGAGGATTCCTCAAGCCGCGATCGGTAACTGATTCAACACTTTTTCGACTTGCCCAAAGAAGGCCGTTTCTGAAAAATGCTGCACTGCATGGTCACGAATTTTGGAGTAATTCCAACGAATTTCTCGAGATTTGAGTAGAGCTGTTTGCAACGACTCCGGGGTTTGGCGACGGAAAAAGAGCCCCGTTTGTCCTGGAATTTGGGTATCCAGTACCCCACCTGCTCCGTAGGAAATGACGGGTGTTCCGCTAGCATTGGCTTCGATCGGCACCAAGCCATAATCTTCCAACGCCGCAACGACTACGGATTTAGCCGTGGACATTAGCTGTTTCCGCTCAGCATCGCTGACATGACCAAGAAATTCAACATTTTTCAATGCTTGGGACTCCAGCCGACTCCGTTCTGGGCCGTCTCCGGTAATCAGCAATTTCCAACCCAACCAATTAAAGGCCTCAACAATTACATCTAACCGCTTGTAACTAATCATGCGGGCAGAGGCTAGGTAAAAGTCGTCTTTGCTTTCAGAAAATTGGAATTGGCTGGTATCGATCGGGTAGTTAATCACCATGGCATTGCGGTGATAAATCTGTTGAATCCGTTGAGCGACAGTGGTGGAATTAGCAATATACAAATCGGGTTCTTGGGAGTATTTTAAATCCTGCTCCCGCATAACCCGAAAAATCTTTTCAATAAAGGGATATAAATTTTGATAGTCACCATATTCCCGTAAATAGGTTTGGGTATCCCATAGGAATCGGGTTACATTATGGCAAAAACAAATATGATAGGCATCCGGACGTTTCCGTACTGCCTTTGCAAAACTGGTACTGCTACTAATAATTAAGTCATAGTCCTGAAGATCGAGCGATCGAAAAGCTTGATAGTAGAACGGAGCCATTAAACGAAAATACTTCGTGGCCCCTGGCAGATTCTGTAGAGCTGTTGTTTTTACCAAGCGATCGCTGAGATCAATACTTCTTTGGGGGTCGTACAAAGAAGTAAACACATCAGCTTCCGGGAAGCGTTTGCACAGCAGTTCAAAAACACGCTCTGCACCACCACGCTGAGTTAAGTAATCATGAACAAGTGCAATTTTCATCACCAAATACCAGTAATTGATAAATATATTTTCAGAAACTGTGATACCTAGAAAATTACGAGAAAACGCAAATCATGGAGAAAGCATTGCTAAAAACGTTGAATTTATCACATTAAAAGCAATAATCTTCATTCACAGTTTTGAAACTCTTGAGGATGCGTAAAACTGGTAGGTGACCCACAATTAGTATTATCAGGGATTACAATCTAACTAAACTGTATTTTTTGAGTTATTTATAAATTCTTTAAGATAAAATGCTCGCGGATAGTTAAGTAAATACAGCATCTAGAAAATTCTCTCCTCAGGATAGATAGTGTGTAGAGGGTTATCGAATTCCAAACAAGCGGAGGAATCCAAAAATTCCACTGAAAGGCGACAGCACACTGCCAACTCCTTGGGAGAAACTGGCAAATCCTGATTTACGGACCACCACAATGTCATTGGGTCGCAAGGCTGGATTGCCTGCCTCATTAATACCCTGGGCTAGATCGATCGGGATATCCCGTTTCGTCACGCTGCCATTGGGATTGAGTCGAATCAGTGTGACGGATTTTTTCACGGCATCGCGGTTAAACCCACCTGCGGTCAAGATCGCTTGGTTGAGCGGTGTACTGGGCGGAACAGAAATGGCACCCGGTCGCTCCACTTCCCCAACCACATTGACCGTAATTTTATCGGGTGCAAAACTGGGATTACCTAAATCCGGCAGAACACTCTCACTCAAGGATGTCACCGTTGGAATGCTAATCGTATCGCCATCTTGAATGGGTAAATCCTGTAAAATATCGCCCGACTTGAGTAATTTCCAGAAATCGACTTTGACTTTTTGTTCACCCCCCGATCGGGTCAAACGGATAATTTGAATGTTACGCAGGTCAGCCATTTGCGTAATTCCCCCAGCCGTTTGGATCGCTTGGGTCACACTAGGCGTCAACGACCCAGGGCCATTATTATTGCTATTGTTGACGCCTTCTGCCAGGGTGTAAGGGCCAGGACGATTAACTTCTCCAATCACCGCCACCTTGAGGGGCCGACTGCTCCGGGTTGCAAAATTCGCCGCCGACAATTGTCGCGACTTAGCCAAATCAATACTAGACGCCGTAGGAATCATAATGCTATCGCCATCCCGTAGCCGGAGATCTTGCCGGGATTCGCCTGACTCTAACAGTTGCCACAGGTTAACCGTAATTAACTGGTCATAGCCTGGATTCATCGGGAGACGGCGACGAATTTGAACGCGCTGGAGATCGGCTGCTTGGGTGGAGCCTTCGGCTAATTGAATAATGCGAGTTAAGTTGGGTACCCCATCCGTTGCACCAACGGTGTAGGAACCCGGGCGGTTGACTTCCCCCGCGATCGCCACTGAAATGGGTCGAGCAGCGACTAATCCCATGGTCACGACCGATCGGGTCAGAATGGACTGGAATCGGACTGCAATCAAGTTGGATGCCTGTTTAAGAGTGCGGCCCTGGACGACCACTGCACCCACTTGGGGTAAATTGACGCTGCCATTGGGCAGGACGGGATATTCGCCACTAAATTCTGGAACGTTGAAAAAGTCAATGCGAACACGATCGCCGGGGCCGAGGAGATAACCATCATCGTCTGCAATTCCCAAGGATGCGGGGGTTACCCTAGACGGTTGATTGACCCAGCCCGATCCAGTGGTAGCCTGAGCCGGTAGAACCATCATCCATCCGGAAGCCGTCACGCTGAAAATACTGGTTAACGCTAAGGTGATCGATCGAGAATGAATGTATCGAGTACTAATGTCTAGAACCAAGGACAGAGATTGGGATGAACTGCTGTAATGCATAACCGAACAGATCTAAAAACTGAGTGTTTGTTCGCAGTAAGATAACTGTGGTGGTAGATCAACCCTCTACCAGGGACGAGTAGATAGCAACTGAGTGCTGAATACAGAAATGAAATCCAGAGGCCAAAAACAGAGCCTGAATAAACAGAGGTTGAACTGAATAAACAGAGAATTAATCCAACAGAAAGATCCGAGACTGGGGGCAATTCGCTCTACATTCAGGATTTAGATGAAGTTAGAGGAATAAAAAGCATATTCTAAAGTTAATTAACTGGACTGATTGAGAGACCTAGATTGAGAGACCTAGGTAGACTGAAAAACTAGAGTCAACCGAAAAACTAGAGATTCTGAATCTTGCTTTCCAGGAATTGTTCCAAGAACAGTTCGCGAGGGAGACAACCATCCCATAGAACTCTCTAGCCAACACACTCTTTAGAAAAAACCTAGGACTATCTAGCAACAGGACACTTTCGGGTAGATTTCAGGTAAATGAATTCGGAAGAGTTGATAGGTTCCAAGGAACCCATGGGGCAACGGCAATCAGGGGAAAATCCTTCTTTGCCTTCCCCATAAGTCATTACTGGGCTTTCCGTAGGACTCCGGACGGTTTACTAAACTTCCAACTAAGGGTTAATAAGGGTTAAGTGGTTTCGCTGGCGACAGGACTACATCTATGCCAGATTCCTGAGCAAAGTGTCCTGATATTCGGAGGATTTCTTGCTTAATGTAAAGGAGTTCGATCGCAGCTTAGCTCCCACGATCGGATTCAGCATGCTGGCCTTGGCTATTCATTCCCTGGTTGTATCCCGGCCTTAATCCATCAGGAGTAATCACCCATGATCCACAACCTTAATCTGGACGCCTTCTCTCGGGCGACAGAATCCCCTACGCCTCCTACAGCCCCGGACACTGCCGTTTCACCAGAGGAAACCCTAGGCACAGAATTTCGAGAAGGCATGGCGACAGAAAACAGTTTGACAGAAAACGGTTTGACAGAAAACGGTTTGACAGAAGGCATGGCTGCTACCGAGTCTGGCGCACTGATCCCGATCGACCACAGCCTCAATGAGGAATTTGACGGAATCTACCAGCCTAGCCCAACGGCTGAATCTGTTCGCATGACGGGTGAATATAACGGGCAACCGGATTCTACAGAGCAGGATTATGTAGATGTTCCTGCGACAGAAATCCCTGACCCTCCCCAAAATCGCTACGACGTTCATCAAGACGGCTCGTTAACCTATTTCCAGTATTACTTCGACGAGACTCCACCTAACTCCGCCGGGGTGGACTATGCCCCCCAGACCTTTTCTACCTCCAAATTTCCGACTGGCGTTGTGGGTGCAGGCGTTCTTGCAGCCACGGTCGTCTCAGGATTTATGATCGCTGAGGCGGTCAAACAACCCACCCGACCGCTCAACACCACAGCCCTCAAAACCGATACGCAGACCCAAGCCAAGGATGCGTCTAAAACACTCACCCCGACTCCGAGTCAGCCGGAACTGTTAGCCCCTCCTAAGACGTTATCGGTACCGCTACCACCTCCCATGCGAACTTCAGTGGCTCCGACGGCTTCCAACTTTGCAGCCTTGCCAAACGCAATGGGGATGTCCGGTGCAGGCTTAGCGGCCAATCCCCAAGGCGCGATCGCCGCTAATACCCCCCTCCGTCCAATTTCCGTTGCCCCACCGGAAATTGTCATGGACGCTGCTGCGGGTGGACGGTCAGGGACGCCAATGGCCCAAGCTCCTGCCAATGCAGCCTCAGGGGAGGGAACCACTGGCAATACGGCGTTAACCCCAGCGACGCCGGAATCCTTAGCCACAATTGTGAGTGCCAACCCGACGGGTTCAAGCCCAACAGGCACAAACTCAATTGGCACAAATCCGATCGGCAATCCTAATGGGCTGAATAACGGATCGATCGCCCAAAATCCCAATCCCATTGCCAGCAATAATCCAGCAATTTCGATCGAAACTGTTCCATCGCTTGACAATTCCGCAAATCGTTCTGGGATGAATCTAGCACCGGGTTCTCTGCCCAACCGTCCCAGCACGAACTTTCCACCGACTGAAGTTCCTACAAATCGTTCAAGCAGCACCCTAGAGCAATCTACTTTGAGTCAAACATCTAGCGCTAACAGTGGCACTGACAGTGGCGCTAACAGTGGCCTTAACTCGAGAGATCGTGGGATACCTAGATCTGCCATGAATGAGGTCTCTAGTCAACCCCCATCAACCACAATGATGCCACCCACCCAGGAGCCTCAGGCATCTGCCACCCCGAATCATTCCGCAATTTCCAACCGTACCCAAGTCCTCAATGCCCTCCGCAATCTCCAAGATTTCCTTGTTGTCCCGCAGAAGCTAGCCAGCACTGACCAAATTGAACTCCTTCCCCTGAATACGATCGCGGCTCAAGAAGCCCAATCCTCCCAGACGGCAGGTATGTTTTCGGTGAGACAGTTGAGCCAAGCAGATTATGTAACGGCTTGGAAGGTTCGCAATGCCTCAGATGAGGGTGCTACGGAAGCCCTAGGCTTTCCACCCCATGGGTTTATTGATTACAAGCAGCAACAAATTGTGTTGCCCAAGTTAGTGGTGGCAGACAAGGCCGTCATCAGTTCAGCAAACTAGAGCTCAGCAAGCTAGAGCTCAGCAAACTAGAGTCCAGACAGCCCGCTTGAGTTGTACCTGTTGCCGCCGCTCTATTCCATACCATCCCTATATCTATCCCCTCCCTATATCTATCCGCCATATATCACACTGCGGGCAGGAATCAGGACTCCTGCCCGCAGTTTCTTTGCGTTGAGAAGTAAATTGGGTGGTAAAAGAGGGGAAAAAAGTGTGAGATCTTCCTTGGTTTATCCCTTGTATACCTGATTTATCCCTTGTAGGAGTTGCCAAATTTGTCCAGGAAGACGTTATAGGCAAAGGGCAACCGACCGGGATTGGCACGAACTTCCGACGCATAGCCCACTGGAATAATGACCGCGATCGCTAAATCAGGATCGTGCTCCATTCCGATCGCTGCCTTAATTTTGTCCTCTTCCCAGCCATTCATGAAACAGGTGGATAGCCCTAACCCTTCAGCAGCTAGCACCAAGTGGGTCGCTGCAATCATGGCATCCTTAATGGCATACTCCCGACCTTTATCTCCCAACCCCATTTGGAAGCGGGGAATGGCGAGCTTGAAGTATTCTACGGTTTCTTGGGTCCAGGCCCCTGTTGCAATTCCTTGTTGATAGATTGGGGTTAAATCCTGCTTCCAGGCATTGGGATCAGCCGCAAAGACGAAGGTTACGGGAGCTTGTAGCACCTGCGGCTGGCCATAGGCCGCGTCAGAGAGGGCTTGCTTCTGGGCTTCATCCTGAATGATGATAATTCGCCAGTCTTGAAGGTTATAGCTACTGGGAGCCGCAACGGTTAATTCCACAAGTCGGCGAAGGATTTCCGGGGCGATCGGCGTTGATTTGAAGGATTTAATCGATCGTCGCTTGAGAATCGTAGTTTGGACATCCAGAACAGTTCCCTGCTGCGCGCCTTCTGGGGTTCCTTGGATCGCGCTGGCTGGGGAATTGCCGCTATCAACAGAAACAGTTTGGTCAACTTGGGTCATGAGCCGTTCATTCACGCCGGGGAGAGAGTGCCGAAGCCATAGCTACCAAGTTGCTGAATTCAGCGAACATCGGTATCCTATGCAGGTTCATGGCAAATCCTTCACGCAGCTTAACATTTTCATTCTCATTTTGGCTGTGCCTTAACGGAGATTTTTAAGGAAGCTGCGCACACATACAAACATTTTTGACACAAATTTTGGCAATTTTGGTGATTGATTAGCGATTGATTGGCAAGTCAGTCATCCATTCTTCTGAGTCATCCATTCTCAGGGCATTGAGGTTCCACCTCCCTTTCCCTTTCTCTATTAATAGAAATTATTTGCAATAAGAAAGTTTGTCAAGCCCTGGATTATCCCCCTATTCAACCGGCCTGCCCCAAATCTCATCCCCTAGCCAAGGAAGGGTTTTATGACGTTTTATAATGAGGGACGGCTCAATGACTGGATGCCCTGCTCTTTGTACCGATCGACTTGTATCGATCGACCCTGTTTGACCGATCGATCATCCCGTTCTCCCACCTTCTTATCCCGCAAATTCCTCACCCGCTATGAGTACACCGACCACCCCCCTGCCCGAGACCCTCGCTAAAATTGTGCAGCGGTTCCAGCGAGTTGCCGACCCCAAACGCAAGTACGAACAACTGATCTTCTACGCCAAAAAAGTCCCCCCCTTTCCTGAAGCAGACAAAACCCCTGAAAACAAGGTTCAGGGCTGCGTCTCTCAGGTGTATGTGACCGCAAGTTTGGTAGAGGGTGCGGTGCAATTTGCGGGGGACTCGGATGCCCAACTGGTCAAAGGGCTGGTGGGCCTGCTCCTAGAGGGACTCAATGGTCTATCGCCCCAGGAAATTGCCAACCTCACCCCAGATTTTATTCAAGACACAGGGCTGGATGTCAGCCTGACCCCTTCCCGTGCCAATGGGTTTTACAACATGTTCAAGTTAATGCAACAGAAGGCGATCGCCCTGCAAAATTAAGCACAGCCTGCAAAATTAAGACACGGAACGCGAGGGAGCCAAATCAAGGGGGAACGGGCATGACCATGAAGGACACAAACTGGGATGGGGAATCGTTGACCAACGGGGATCAAGCGGAGGCCGTAGCTCAGGATCAACCAGCTCAGGAACTAGCGCTGGAAACTCAAACACCAGAAATTCCAGCACTAGAAACTCAAGCACTAGAAACTCAAGCACTAGAAACTCAAGCGCTAGAAACTCAAGCGCTAGAAACTCAAGCACTACAGGCCCAAGAGTCCGCCGGTTCGCCCTTCGGAGAGACGCGAATTTACTATTGGCGTTGGGAAAAACAAACGATCGGGGTGCACTATGAGGTGTTTGGCCAAGGTTCTCCGATTTTGCTGTTACCTGCTTTGAGCACCATTTCCCATCGTGATGAAATGCGGCGGTTGGGAGAACTTCTGGCAGAAAAATATCAGGTCTACCTATTCGATTGGGCTGGTTTTGGATCCAGCGATCGACCTAAGGTGAAGTACAGTCCCAAACTGTATCAAGCACTCTTACGGAACTTTGTGCAGGAAACCTTCCAGGAACCGATCGTCGTCATGGCGGCGGGGCACGCGGCGGGGTATGTGATGGAATTGGCTCGCATGGAACCGAGTCCCTGGTCGTGGGTGGTGTTAGCGGCTCCCACTTGGCGCGGTCCATTGCCAACGATGATGGGTGAAACTAAGCGGGCTTGGTTTAAGTTGCTACAAGGGCTGATTAACTTACCCCTAATTGGCCAGTTCCTCTATCGCCTAAACACCACCAAATTTTTCCTCAGCTTCATGATGGGGCGACATGTGTACGCCGATCGCGCCCGGATTACCCCGGCGGTGCTGCAAGAAAAATTTAAAATTACACAAGTGAAGGGAGCACGATTTGCCTCCGCTGCCTTTGTGACAGGTGCCCTCGATCCAGTGCGATCGAGCCAAGATTGGCTAGCCTATTTCCAAGGTCGGCGGATTCCGGTGTTACTCGTAATTGGGGAAAATATGCCGCCTAAATCCCGTGCAGAAGCGGAGGTCGTAGCCCATTTTGGCGGAGTGCAGATTTTACGGATGCCCGGTTCCCTAGGCTTACACGAGGAGTATCCAGAACAGTTATTTGAAGGCATTGCACCGTTTTTAGCCAAGTATCTCTCTAAGCGCAAAGACAATTGATTTCATACAGTTCTTTGATCCAGTAGGGCAAGATTCAGGGATTTTGGGTGAGATATTAAATATTCGTTCTGTGCTCTGATCTGTTTTCAACAATGATTACTTTTATATTATTTTTCAATCTTATTTCTAACTCTAAGCCTGAACATCACTTTCTTAATTTCCAGTTTTCACCATGACGATACCGAGAGCCACTACGTTTCCCTATCCCTTGAGTGTTGCGCCCATGATGGATCGCACCGATCGGCATTTTCGGTACTTCATGCGGCTGATAACTCGACACACATTGCTGTATACAGAAATGGTTACGAGTCAGGCGATTTTGCATGGGGATTTAGATCGCTTGTTGGGCTATGCCCCGGAGGAACATCCGATCGCGCTGCAAGTAGGGGGCGATCGGGCTGCGGATCTAGCAAAGTGTGCAAAATTGGCAGAAGACTGGGGCTACGACGAAATTAACCTCAATGTGGGCTGTCCTAGCAGTCGGGTACAGGATGGCAATTTTGGGGCTTGCTTGATGTTGCAACCGGAGCAGGTCGCAGATTGTGTAGCGGCGATGATGGCTGCAACGAAAATTCCAGTGACGGTTAAACATCGCATTGGCGTAGACGATCGGGATAGCTACGAAGACATGGTGAATTTCGTGAAAACCGTGGCAGCGGCAGGATGTACACGCTTTACCGTGCACGCTAGGAAGGCATGGCTCAAGGGACTCAGCCCAAAGGAAAATCGCGATATTCCGCCCCTGCGCTATGAGGATGTCTACCGCTTGAAACGGGAATTCCCAGACCTGACGATCGAAATCAATGGCGGAATTACAACCCTGGAAGCAGCTACAGAACAATTACAAACTGTAGATGCCGTCATGATTGGACGGGCTGCTTACGATCATCCCTACCTATTCGCAACCGCAGATGCAGCGTTTTGGGGTGAGACAACACCGCCCCTCACACGCCAGGAAGTGGTTGAGGCAATGCTACCCTATATCGATCACTGGACAGCGAGTGGACGCAGGCTCAATTCCATCACCCGTCACATGCTGCTCTTGTTTAATGGTCAGCCGGGAAGCCGGATCTGGAAGCGCATCTTAACGGAAAAATCCTGCATTCCAGGCGCTGGGATTGAAGTCGTTCAAGAAGCATTAGCCGCGATTCCGAAAGAAGGCTAGGCTGCTGTAGATATGAAAGGCAGGATTCCAGGGACTATCATCTTGACCCATGAGGTAAAACTTGGGATCTAACTGTTTAAGCAGATGGGGGAATTCGATCGCGGTTTCTGCAAAGGGGGAGAAATCGTGATAGATAGGTTTATCGGATAATTGCTGTTTGAGAAAACTCAACAACGTATTCCAGTGAATGCGGAGAGTCGTTTGGACATCGCTATGATTAGGGGTAAAGTCAATGCCTTGGTGGAAATCGTAGGTACGATCGCAGAAACGCAAAACACAATTTCGCCGAGGTAAATGAAGATCGCAAACTAAAACGAAGTCTTGGGTTTCGGATTTGCGTTGTCGTTCGCTACCTTTGCGCAAAATATCCGTTTCCAACACTTGCTCAAAAATAGGCAAATGGCCTTCCACCAATTGACTCACCTCTGACCAATGGAAGGCGAGGTTCCCGATTTGACCTTCACTATTCTGGCAAATCACTACCGCTTGGGGTTCGTAATCCTGAATATAAGTGACTTGGAAAATTTGTAATTTTTCCAGAGAACTCACCGGAACCCAAAAGGCCGGCAATCCGTTTTCCTGTAATTGTTTGCCATAAAACGCCATTTCACCGATCGGCCCCATGCGATAGATGCGCCAGCCTCGGTTGGGAATGTGCACCCGCGCCGTGTAAACATCAATGCCAATGATGCGACTGAGGGTTTTCGCGGCTTCTTGACGTTGTTCCAGTTCGATCGCCTCTAGCACCAAAATGCCCGGTTCCGCTTGGTCCGGGGCTGCCGTCACTTGAGCGATCGCGATTTGCCGTTGAGCTTTTTCGAGATCTTCAACTCGCTGTAACCCTTGCCTCGCCTGGGTAATCAGTTTGGGAATCGTGATGTTTTGCAAGAGTTGTCGATAAACCTGGGTTGCCGCTTCCAAATTGCCCCCGACTTCGTATAAGCGTGCACGGTAAAGCTGTACCCAAGGATTTTCGGGATGGGCTTGCCAGAGTTGTTTCAGGATCTGGGTGGCAGCGCGATAATCCTGTTGCTCAAAGGCTTGGGCCACTTGATCGAGGAGAATTTGGGGATTAGTAGACATAAGAGAGGACTGCTCCCAGCATTACCCTAGAATTGACTCTTGCCTTTAATTGTGCATTATTTCTCAAAAATGGCTGCAACAATTGCCATGGCCACCACGGGAGCCGTTACCGCTCGCAGAATACGCGGCCCCAATGAAACCGTTTGATAACCGGCTTGGATGCCTTGGTTAACTTCGCCTTCTGTCCATCCCCCCTCTGGCCCGATCGCGATGACGAGTTCAGTGGGTAGTTGAGTATTGGATCCAGTCTGTAAAAGGGGCATCAGATGCGGCGAGTCACCCCGGCTCCAGCAGAGGTAATGGAGGCCCTGAGGTTCTGTCTGAACTGCCTGTAAATGCTGCTTCCAGGAGACTGGATCAGCGATCGTCGGCACGATCGCCCGTTCCGATTGTTCAGCGGCTTCCTGGGCAATTTTGCGCCAGCGATCGAGTTTATTAGCACTGGGTTGCAGCAGGGTGCGATCGCTCAGAATTGGCAGAATGCGGCTGACGCCCAGCTCTGTGACTTGGCGCACCACATCATCAAAGGCGTTGCCCTTGGGTAAGGCCAGGGCGAGGGTGACGGCAATGGGCAACTCCGATCGCACATCCAACAGTTCCAGCAGCGTTGCCCCATCCCGTTGCTCCAGTTGCACGAGCCAATTTTCCCCCCCTCCCGTCATGGCAATGAAGCGATCGCCGGGTTGCAGCCGCAGGACACGAGTGAGGTAGTGGGTTTGGTCTGGGGTGAGGTGGAGGGTTGGTAGCTGGAGTTGATCAGGGGTGATAACAATGCGCTGGATCTGACTCATCGGTAAGAAGGGCAACTATCAATAACTCATGCACTACCCGATCGCCTGAATCCATTCTTTGACTTCATAGGCCGTCCAAATGCCGTTTTGCCAGTAGGGGTCGGACTCGATCAATTGACGCACTGTAGCCTCATCGGGGGCGTCGTAAATGCCAAATACTTGGGTTAAGTCCTGGGTGGGGCCGAGGGTGATCAACACACCGGATTCCTTTTGTTGGTTAAGTCCCGCTAAATGGGCTTCCCGGTATGGGGCGCGGCGCTCCACCACATTTTCGCAATAGGATCCAAACAAGACATACTTCGCCATGGGACTCTAACCTGAACAGATACCAACCGTTAATTTACAGCTTTCTCACAATAACGTAAAACGGTCTTTTGACTTCACCCCCCATTGACAATACCTACAGCGGTTTGCTGCCGATCGCTTTCTCCTATTAGGGTAAAGGCCGCCCAGTCCCTGGGTTTGGGATATTGCTTCATCGTGTCCAACATCGCCTGCCGCAGGGCTTGGGCCTTATTGGGATTAATGGTGAGATTGCGGTAGAAATGACTCATAAATACGCTAGTAGACTGATCATTGACCGCCCAGAGGGAAACCACCACGCTGGGAACTCCAGCCGCAATCAGCGATCGCGACAAGCCAATCACGCCATCGCCTTTAATATCTCCCCGGCCTGTGTCGCAGGCACTCAATACCGCTAAATGGGCATTTAACTTGAGATCGAAAATTTCGCTGGAGGTTAGAAAGCCGTCGTCTGAACCACTGGGTGCCAGGGCGATCGCCCCTGGCACTTTGTCTTTATTTTGGTTGAGTAACCCATGGGTGGCCAAGTGGATCATCGAAGCGGATTTCATTTGATTGAGAACCGTGGATTTTGTGGCTTGTTCTCCGATCAGTGGTTGGGTGTTCAGCAATTTGGCAATGGCGATCGCTTCTTGTCGGGCCCCTGGGAGATTCGTTAATGGTGCACCTTCAAAGAAGGGCATTTTGGGATCACCCACCACCAAAGGATTGCCGTTTACCTGTACTTTTTTCGCCTGCTCACGGGTCAGTTGCAGGGTTTGGATGGAAGGTGCAGTGGAAATCATGTGTTTTTCAATTAAGTATTGTCCCTGCTCGTCTTTGAGCGCTGGGAATGGCACAAAAAAGAGTTCGCCCTGGGGCAGGAAGGTAACTCGTTGGTTTGGATCGGTTGGTAGGTCAGCCACGATCGGGGCCACGAGGGCTTGATAGAGGCGTTGAAGGTCTGTTTCTGGCTGGGTGGTAGATCGAGTCGTTGTTGGTGCAGTGGAAATCACCGCGATCGACCCTCGGCTCTCTGCCACCATTTGTTCGATCGGGGCCATTTTCGCCAATTTAGAAATCTGGAATTTGATTTCTCCACTAGGTTTAATCACCCAAATATATAATTGCTCTGTATCAATTAGCGAATACTGAACTAATGTGGAATTTTGTGTTTTAGCAATTTGACGAATTTCAGCTAACTTCAGAGGCTTAGGCAATGTTTTAAAATCGGGAATTTGGCGACCTTTCATCCGCGCAAACAGCAGTTCTACCAACGTTTTTGCTCTAGCTTCTTCTGCAACTTCCAACGCATCTTCAATGCGATTTTGCAGAACTAAAATCTTTTGGAGTTCTCGATAATCCGATGCTTGTAACTCCGCCATATTAACTCGTCTAATATCATCTTCTGGCTTGGACGAGGAACCATAACCAATGGAAACCCTAAATTCTTCATCTGAACTTAAAATCGCACGAAATATCGATGCAGCTTGAGGTAATTGATTCGATCTCAAAAATGCATAGCCCATCTTACGACGAATAGCCGTTTCAATACTACTGTAAATCGGATCATTCTTCTTGCGCGGATCTAATGCTGCTTCATAAACCTCGATTGCTTTTGTGTAATTTCCGCTTTGTTGATAGGTATCTCCTAAATACATTAATAACCAATTTGGTTTTCTTCCAGACGGTGCTTGATAAAGGTCAAGGGCCGCTTGATGATGCGCGATCGCCATTGAAAATTCACCACGAGCTGCATAGAGACGTCCCAACAAGTTCAGAGTTTCCGCTTCTGCGGTGGTGTCTTGGTATTCGCGAGTAATGATTAACCGTTGCTTTTGGCTGTCGATCGCTTTTTGATGTTCTCCGAGTACACCATAGGTTCTGCCCAAGTTGGCCAAGGCACGGGCTTCCCCCCATCGGTTTTTAGCTTCTTGGGCAAGTTTTAGCCCTTGTTGCGAGTATCGCAGCGCTTTAGTCGCTTGTTCGATCGACGCTGGAGATTGACTAAAATCAGTGGATAAGATTCCGCTTTTCCAGCGGTTGTTTTTCCGTTCATCCAATGACTGATAGGACTTGCCCAAGGATGTTAAAATCCGACCTTCTGTCCAACGATCGTTGACTTCACGGGCAAGCGTTAACCCTTGATTTAAAACTTCAAAGGCTTTTTCATTGCCTGCATGTTCATCGGCATAGCATTGACCCATCCCTGCTAAGGCACGGGCTTCACTCCCACGATCGCGCAATTCTCGAAAAAGTGGCAAACTGGGAGTATAGGCTTCTTCGATCGCCCTAGAACAATTACCATTCCACAAAGCATAAAAGTCGCCCATCTGAAGCAATGTATTGGCTTCCTGCTGACGATTTTTCAACTCGCGCCATAGTTTGAGGCTGCCTTGAAAGGCGGTATAGGCTTTGCTGAAGTCTGAAGACTGATAAAATGTGCCTAAACGCCGGAGAACTTTGGCTTCATTGACTTTATCATTGGCCTCACGAGCGACCTTTAAACCTCGTTGGTAATATTCAAGAGCCTGATTGTTTTGGTTTTGTGCTCTATAGGCAATGCCAATGTTAATTAATGTATTAATAACATCACTTTGATTTCTTAATTCCGTATAGATCGTTAAACTCTGTTGGTGAAATTCGATCGATTTTTTATAATCTTTAAGGTTGTGGTAAATAATTCCTAAACCGGACAATGCGTAGGCTTCTTCCTTACGGTTCTTGAGTTCGCGCATAATGGCCAAACTCTTGTTGCTATACTCGATCGCCTGATCAAAGTTGCCCTGTAGACGATAGATATCCGATAAGCCCCCCAAGGCTTGCCCCTCACCCAAACGATGTTTAATTTCAATCGCGATCGCTAAACTTTGATTTTCAAAGTCCAGTGCCTGGGCATATTGACCCAATTTGGTGTAGATAAATCCTAAATTACCCAGCGATCGTCGTTCGCCATTGCGGTCTTTGATTTGACGGTAAAGCGCTAACGCCTGCTGTAAGGGTGGAATGGCTGCATTCAGTTGATCGTTTTCATAGAGCTGAATCCCTTGGTTGAGTAAACGATCGGCTTCAGCTTTTCGTCCATCTACCGTTTGCGCAATTACTGGTGGAGTACCAAATAGTTTGGCAATCGGTAATCCTTCACTCACTGCCACGATCGACAGGAATGCTAATACAAAGTTGAGTGATTTAAATGTTACAGACATGCTCCAAACACCACTTTAAGTAACGAAAGCAGGAACGATTTGCGATGAATAAATTTAGTATTGTGTGGGCTGAAGTTTAACCCCTTGTAGGTTACTTGTTACCTTGCTCGCACAATTTACCGTTACAGCAATCTTATCGTTGTTTTTCACACGTACCCCAGCCTCGATCTCCGATGTTTTAGACAATCGATCGACACCCCAAAACACGCTGTACGTTGTGTCGCCATTGGGGACATCCACCGCATAACTCATCCACCGTCCCACGCCCTTCCATTGCCAAGTCGAAGCCCGATCGCGCGGTACCTGTAGCGCTAATTCCGGGGTCTCATCAGGACGACCAAAGGAATACTCGATCGTTGTATCAGTTTCATACAGCAAAATCTCTTTACCATTGTCCGTCAAACAGGAAAAGAGTAAGGCACGGTTCGCGCCGGATGGTGGCATGGGCTGAGTTGAGGCGCTAGCGGACTTCGTGACCCAACCCTTCTCAGAACAGCTCGCAATGCTCCCCTTCGGCTTCATGGACGCGAGACACCAGTAGACCCGACCATCGTAAACCACTCCCGCTTGCATTGCTTTCAATTCGTCGATCGATCTCCAAGGTTGTTCACCGCCCTCGGAATAATAACGATAGCGATCGCCCTGCACTTCCAACCCTTCATCGGTATGGCCGAGCCAGTAATTACCCTCAGCAATTTGAGTTGTAGTCCTTTTTTCAGCCTCAGCATTGGCCCCTTGGGAATTCTCTACCGTTGCTGAAGGGGATTCTTTCACATTGCCGTTTGATTTTGTAGAGGTTGTTGGGGCTGGTGTGGAAGTAGTTTCTGAACTACCAGAATTATTAGAACCTATCCCTGAACCACAACCCACCATGATCAAACCAATGCAGCCAGCCAATAAAAGACTCGCAATACTGAAAGAATTAGATTTGGGAGTGTTGGGTGTCATAGAACCTGAGGTGATTTGGGCAGAATTCAACTTGAGAACATGAATCCAAACTCCTTCAAAACCAATCGAACTCGGTTTGAATTGCGCCATCCTGACCGGGTGAAATTTGGATAATTGTCTGATCTTTCATCGAAACAAAGGCAAAGGGCCAATTTCCGTTGGCGGATTTCATCGCTGCGTACAAAGGATAAAAATAATCCTTCGTTTGACCTTGGGGATCATATGGGAAATTGACATAGAAAATGGGATAGGTACGATCGCTACACAATTGCACAGCAATAATCTCTACCCCTCGTTGAATCATCACATCTTTCGTCGGGTGCTCCCAGGTGCTTAAGTCCAGCCTTTCACACCCTTTGGAAAGGATCGGGAAGAGTTTCGTATGGGGCATATAGGGCAGCGCAACCTCCTGGAGTGACAGCTTTTGGGGAGCAGGCGTCTTGGCAGAGTGGGCTGCCGGAGACTGCGTTGAGGGTGCAGCCACGATCGTGGAAGATTCGGTTGGCGGTGGAGTGACAGCGGTAATTGTAGTAAAAGATGAGTTCAGAAATTCTGAACGGGCACAACCCAGGGTCAGAAAACTTGTGCAACTGACAACGCTAGCGACTAAGGTTAGTTGAATGACGGATTGAATGCTGGGTTGATGATTCATACAGAATAAAATTCTCTTGAATGGCAAGGTGTGGAGTTTTCTAGATCTGCTTGCTTAGAAAGTTCAATTTCAGAGCCTGCATCTAATCCCCCGGCAGTTCTGGAGCACTGCTGCGAACCTGCTCAATGTCGATCGCATCGATCGGCTGTAGTTGACGGGATACTGTTAAAGTTTGGGTGCGGATGAGTTTTTTGCCGCCCCCGTCTGGATTACCTCGGTATTCTTCAATAATGCGCTTGCCTGTTAAAAAATTACGACTGTCCCGAATTTCATTGCCGTTAGCTCGATCGTAGGGATTGACATCTTCCCCAATCAGAACCAGTTGGCCAGAAGGTCGATCGATCCAAAAGCGATGCACAATTTCCACCGCACCACGACTACCGGAAATTTGCTTCACGACTAACACATCATCCTCGATCTCGATGCGGATGTGTCCCCCCTGGGCAGTGCCTAACATGCCAGCACATCCGCCACAGAGAAGTAAATTCGGAGCATGGGCCAGTTGCTGCCAACCGGAAGAGGTCGCCCGTAAAACGATCAAATCGAACTGCCCATCCCGTGACAGCTTCAGCACCGCATCTTGACGACGATCGCCATTCAAATCCCCGGAAATTTGTTGCGCCACTTGCCAGCCTGCGGGAATGAACGCCTCGATCGTAGCTTGGGTCGGACTGGAAGAAGAGTCCTTCTGGGCAACGGTTTGGGTCGTCTGGTTAGCCTCTGGTGGAGTGGCGGCTTCCGGGGACTCCTGACTGTCTGAATTCGTCGATGGTGACGCTGGCGTATCGCTGCTAGTCGCTTGGCGATTCAAATTCTTGGAACTATTGGACTGGGATACCGGAGTGGGTTCTTGAGGATTGGAACTGACAGGCCCCCCACAGCCGATCGTCAGCAGCCCTACCATGACTGCCAACAACCCTCCTCGAACGATCGAGCCCCCAGACGCAAACTTTAGTTGTGTAGCTTCTACAGCCATTCCCTTCCTCCCCATAACACCATCCTTCAGTGGCCCTAATTCGCAATTTGATACACCTTAATAGCGTGCTAATCCGGATTGATAGAAGCACGATCGGCAAAATCTTATAATTTAAGCGCTTAAACCTAGGGTTGAGCCGATTTTTCTCAATACTATGTTCTCAATATTACTAGTTTAAAGAAAAAATCTTCTCCCTAGAATCCGCTGAAATATAGTGCCTCTTCCAGGAAGACTTATGCAGATGAAGGTTGTGTTGAAGAGACGCAGACTTAATGCATCATTCAGCGATGCTTCTAAGCTACCCTGTTGCAATGATAGTCTAATCTTCCATCAGGTTGCCAAACCGATAGCCTTTCCCATACACCGTGTGAATTAAAGAATCTTCACCCGGCGCTTCAATTTTGCGACGCAGTAATCGAATTTGTGCTGCTAATGCATTACTTGCGGGCTTTTCTTCTGCGGCCCAAAGATGTTGAGAAATTTGCTCATGGGTTAGCAATTGGTTGGGCGACTCCATCAGATAGGCCAACAACTGCGTTTCTTTTTCAGATAGTTCGATCGACCGTCCGTTCCGTGATGCCAGTTGATTGAGCACATTGAGTTCCAAGCCATCTACGCTTAAGGTCGTTGGAGTCAACGGTGCTGCTGCAACAGGCTCCACGATCGCCGCAGGCCGTCGTAACAAAGCCCGCACCCGCGCTAATAATTCCCGCAATTCAAAGGGCTTGACTAAATAATCATCCGCCCCTGCATCCAACCCTTCGACCCGATCGTCGATCGTATCCTTCGCGGTCAGAAATAAAACAGGCGTCACATCCCCGCGCGATCGCACATGCTGACAAATTTCTAACCCCGACTTCTGGGGCAACATCCAATCCAAAATCAGCAAATCATACTGCCCTTGCATCGCCAGCCGATCGCCCCGATCGCCATCGTAGGCCACTTCGACCTGATATCCTTCTTTTTCCAACATCCGACTCAGCGGTTCTGCCATTTCCGCTTCGTCATCTACCAGCAGAATTCTCATCTTAGGCTAGGATCATTTTCTATACCCTACACCTTAATTTCCCCCTATGCTCACCATTGCGCTGGCCAAAGGCGAACTTCTCAAAGAAAGTATCCGACTGCTGAAATCCGTCGGCTTGGACTTTAGCGCATTCCTGGAGCCCGGATGTCGCCAATTACAGATTGAGGATCCAACCGGAACTGCCCGTGCCTTGCTTGTGCGCAATGGCGATGTCCCCGTTTATGTGGAGTATGGGCAAGCTCAACTGGGGATTGTTGGCTACGACGTGTTGCGGGAACAAAACCCGAACGTCGCCCATGTGGTGGATCTCAAGTTTGGCGGATGCCGCATGTCCGTCGCGGTCAAAAAAGACAGCCCCTATCGATCGCCCCTGGAATTACCGATGCACGGGCGAGTGGCTTCCAAGTTCGTCCACTGTGCGCGGGAATATTTTGAGAGCCTAGACTTACCCGTGGAAATTGTCTATCTCCATGGCTCGGTAGAATTAGGCCCCATCACCGGAATGTCTGAGGCCATTGTTGACCTGGTAGCCACGGGCAATACCCTACGAGAAAATGGGCTGATCGAAATTGACACGCTATTTCAGACCACCGCCCGTCTGATTGCCTATCCGCTTAGCTATAGACTCAACACAGACAACATGCATGAATACATCGATCGTCTGCGGGCAAAGGTGTCTGAACCCGTTGGAGTTTAATCTGAACCCATCGGAGTTTCAAGGGTTAAAACCATCTTGGGACTAAGCGTATTGGGACTAAGCGTATTGGGACTAAGCGTAGACAGGACGATTAATCCAATTGACGGTGCGGAGCCAAGGCCAAATTCCCGTTTGACGGCGAATCACAATCCCTCGGCTGCGGCGACTGACCACTTTTTTCAACTCAGTGGTGGTAAAGCTGTAGCCGAGTTGGTGGGAAATTTGAATAAACTCATCCGGAGATTGAACCGCCACAAACTTATCGCGCATTCCCTGATCCTGAGCGACCGCATTCAAAAACCGAGTAGCACTCTTAACAGACATTTGAAAAGCTCTCCTACGTCAATTACCGGGGTATGGAGGGATCGTTTCCCAAAGGTATCGAATTCGTTACAGTATCTTCTAAGTAATTTAGCTGAGTGCAATTGTGCTTTCAGCGTCATTCCTTGAAAGTACTAAATTGGTATAAAAACAGTATGCCCAATCTACGTAAGTAGTAGCATTTTCTTTGAAAAAAGTTTATGACACCTTCGTAAAGCACCGATCGATTACACGCTCAATTTGTTAAACACACGGACGCAACCAATAATCAAAATCAATCCAAAGATAGATAGACAAACTTTCTGAAAAAAGAATCGATTTAATGATGTTAGAGAATTTACGGAAGCCACCCCAACAGTTGCAATTACATCAAATTGAAATCGAGTTGGAACCTGGCCAACGCACCTACCAACCAGCAGCTTATTTCGCTATGGGGGAGGGGCCAGTTTTATTGATGCTCCATGGTTTTTTGGGTGATCATTCTTGTTGGTTGCCCACCATGGAAAAATTGTCACCGCACTTTCGCTGTATTGCCTTAGATCTATTAGGCTTTGGCGCGTCGGGAAAACCCGCAATTCGTTACGACATTGCGAAGGAACTTCAATTTGTCCGCCAGGTGGTTGAACAGCTTTCCCTTGATCCTTGCTATATCCTGGGCCATTCCTTTGGAGGGTGGGTGGCAGCGGCCTACGCGATCGCCTATCCCCAAGCGGTGCAAGGGCTGTTTTTAGCTGCACCTGCAGGAATTCGAGATGATGAATTTTGTGGTCGCTATAACCACCTACGACCGCTCCTGTGGCCCCATCCGGTGGTGGATTGGGTGCTTGCAGGGGTACGCCCGATCGCCGGTCTCATCAATCAGGAAGCGGCAATTACCACGATTTGTTGGGCCAGAAAGGAGCTACAAGCGCAACCTGCGGCCCGATCGTTTTTACTCGATCGCCTGCGCCCAGAAGATGCCATTGATACGGTGGAAAACGCAATTCATCAAATTCAATCCCCCACCTTGGTCATTGCAGGCGAACAGGACGACACTATCCCCCTGTGGCATTGCCAAACCTACGCCGATCGCATTCCCCAAGCGCAACTGGTTCGACTCCCTAAGGCAGCCCACAACCTTCCCCAAGCCCATTCAGCCACGATCGCTGAGTTAATTCACAATTTTGTTGGGAATTTTTCTGCCTCTGAAGAAACTAAACTTCCATGACACAACTTTTAGAGACATTTGCTAAGAGTTTGAGTGAGGGATTGCATTTAACCGTTACTGTCTGAGAAGACTGTCTGAGAAGTACGATCAGCGCTTACCCTGCACCCAGGGTTCTAACGATTGTCCGTAGCAACCAGCCCATTGATCCGTATATACACTGATTACCTGAGGTAATTTAACCCTTTCTGGGGACAGAGTTTCCGCTGATTATAGTCAGAAGCCATTGGGGCATACTAAGCTGTAAGCAAGAGAGCGATAGGCAATAGAACAATATTTCTCCTTAGACAGAGAACAATATCGTTCAGTTCTACGTTCCCCATTGCACACCATCTCATTTCATGGATGAAACCTGGGTTTAATAGGGTTGCCTCACCATTACTTCAGGGACCTGTACCATTGTTGGGTGCTATTAACTAAATTGAGTGCGATTAGCCTCTTAAGTGCGATTAGCCTCTGATATTTTTGCAGGATTGAACAAGGCGGCGGGCCATTCGTTGTGACAAATACTGCGTTTTGGCATTTGCACCGGCATAGGTCGCTGTATTAACTTCTTTAGGGTGTTTGGGTAAACTACCTTTTATAGAGAAGCTGACTAACCTTCTACAAAAATTTCTACGGAAATTTGATCCAGAAGTCTAGAGTAGGTGAAGGTTGAACTACAGTCATGATGAATTGAGTGCATGTTTAATGATGGGTTCACATTGCTGGTTTTGTCTTAATGTCGCTTTTTGAAATCTACCAACGATCAATGTAGATCCTGTAAGTAGATCCTGTAAATCTTGACCCTGCAAATCTCGCCCCTGTCAATCCTGACCGTATTCACAGAAAGAAATCTACGATCGTTTATTGAATTTTGTCCATCTACTGTAAGAATTCATGCAAGATATATGGGTCAAGAGGTTGAGCTTGAATTCCTTGAAGCTAAATTCATTGATAAATTTTAACTGGTGCATGGAAGGAGCCAACAATGGCGACTGAAAGATGGAGAAGTCACTCGGAAACACTGGGTCTACCAGTTAAAAGTGAAAATGATTGGTTATTAAAAACAGTTCTGGAAAACCTAAACGATGGCATTATCGTGACTGATTTGGATAATCAGATACTGCACGTCAATTCCAGAATTGCTAAGCTGGTGGGCTTCTCTCCAGCCGATATGGTAGGTCAGTCTGCCCAAAAATTCCTATCCATGATTGAGGGTTGGCTGTACTTCTGTAACACGCCGGATCAAGTAACGGCTAACCGATGTGAATGGAAAGAGGGGCAACTGCGTCGAAAAGATGGCCGACAATTTTGGGCTGAGGTTAATTCAACTCTGCTCTACGACAGTAGCGGGAAAACGATCGGGAACTTAATCACCGTCACAGATATTACCGAACGCAAATGGTTGGAAGAATATTTGCGGCTGCTCGAATCCGTTGTTGTCAACGCCAATGAAATTGTCATGATCACCCAATTCGAAGCGGAAGAAGACCCGCTCGATTTGCGGATTGTCTACGTGAATGAAGCGTTTCTCAAGGTGACGGGCCATCGGGCTGCGGAGGTAATTGGTAAAACACCGCTGATTCTGATGGGGCCTGAAACCGATTGGGACGAAGTCAATCGGGTACGGTCTGCCATGATGCAGTTTGAGTCTGTGAAAGCAGAACTGTTACTCCATTGCAAGGATCGAAGTTCTTTTTGGGCGGATAGCAATACCGTGCCCATTCGCAACGAGCACGGGCAAGTCACTCACTTTGTCTCGGTGATGCGGGAGGTCACCGAACGCAAGGAAGCGGAAAATCAGCTCCGTCGCAATGCCTTCCATGACTCGCTGACGGGTTTGCCCAATCGACTCATGTTTATGGAGCGTCTGGCCCAAGTGGTGGCCCGACGGGATGCTGATCCAGCGTATTTGTTCGCCGTCCTCTTTCTCGATCTCGATCGCTTTAAGGTGATCAACGATAGCCTGGGGCACATTGTGGGAGATCAGTTACTGATTGAGATCGCCCGTCGCCTAGAGAGCTGTGTGAAGAAAACCGATTTGGTGGCACGGTTAGGGGGGGATGAATTTACCATTCTGCTAGATAACATCCAGGGCGTGGAATCAGCCCATCACGTAGCAGAACGCATCCATCAAGAATTGGGCCGATCGTTCCTGCTGAATGGCCATGAAGTTTTTACCACCGTCAGCATTGGCATTGCCCTCAGTACCACAGCCTTTGATCACACTGAAGATTTGCTACGGGGCGCGGATATTGCCATGTATCGCGCTAAGGCGCTCGGCAAGGCTTGCCATGAGGTCTTTGATACGGAAATGCATGGCCATGTCATGGCGTTAATGCAACTGGAAAATGACCTGCGGCGGGCGATCGAGCGGGAAGAGTTCCAAGTGTACTATCAACCGATCGTCTCCCTGACCACGGGGCGAGTGACGGGATTTGAAGCGTTAATTCGCTGGCAGCATCCCGATCGGGGCTTGATTTCCCCGGCCCAATTTATCCCCTTGGCAGAGGAAACGGGACTAATTATTCCCATGGGGCGCTGGGTACTGCGGGAAGCCTGCCGTCAACTGGGGCGTTGGCAAACCCAATATCCCCATCATCAACCGCTGTCGGTCAGTGTTAATCTCTCAAGTCGCCAGTTTTCCCAGGCCGGTGTAATTGAGATGATTAATGAGATTTTGGAGGAATCGGGACTACCGCCCGCCTGCCTCAAACTGGAAATTACCGAAACCGCCATCATGGAAAACACGGCTTCGGCCATGGATACCCTATCAAAGCTGAAGGCGATGGGCGTCAAGCTCTCGGTGGATGACTTCGGTACAGGCTATTCTTCCCTGGGCTATCTCTACCGCTTCCCCATGGATGTGCTGAAAATCGATCGCTCTTTCATCAGCCGCGTAGACATTGACGGTGAAAAGTTAGAACTGGTGCGCACCATTATTACCCTAGCCTGGAATCTGGGCATGGAAGTGATTGCAGAAGGCGTAGAAACGACGAAGCAGTTAGCCCAGTTGAAGATGCTGAAGTGCGAGTACGGCCAAGGCTATCTCTTCTCCAAGCCGATGTCTCCCCAGGATGCTGAACAATTCCTCGCCCAGGAAAATCCCTTGGAGCACCTTGCCCAGCTCTTTCCTGGCGACCATCGGTAAGCGAGTCGATCGCGGCTCGCCTCGGTCGGTCAGTTTCGGTTAGTTGTGCTCAGGTTCGGTCAGTTACCGAAGATATCCAGTTGATAGTCCGGGGCTGCTGTGTCAGACACCCGATCGGCGCGATCGCTGGGTTTAATGGCAGATTTCCGAGATCGGGGAGCCTTGGTTTCTGGAGTCTGGGGCGTGGGGCCTTGGCGTAACCCGACGGCAATTTTGCTGTGTTGTTCAATCTGTCCCATGACTTGCTTGGCACGGGTAATCACCGACGGCGGCAATCCAGCAAGGCGACCCGCTTCGATGCCATAGGAGCGATCAGCCCCCCCTGGTTGCACCTGATGCAAAAAGACGATTTGATCCGGCAGTTCCTTCACGGTGACCTGGTAATTGGCCACGTTGGACAGAATCGACGCGAGCTCATTCAACTCGTGGTAATGGGTGGCAAAAATCGTGCGCGCGGTAATTTCCTGGGCCAGATATTCCGCCACGGCCCAGGCGATCGACAGACCGTCAAACGTCGCCGTCCCCCGACCAATTTCGTCCAGCAGCACCAGGGAGCGATCGCTGGCATGGTTCAAAATATTGGCCGTCTCGTTCATTTCCACCATAAAGGTCGATTGGCCCATCGCCAGGTCATCCACTGCGCCCACTCGGGTAAAAATGCGATCGCAAATCCCCAACCGCGCCGATTGGGCGGGCACAAAGCTGCCCACCTGGGCCATGAGTTGAATCAAGCCCACCTGCCGCAGATAGCAGGATTTGCCACTGGCATTCGGCCCGGTCAGGATGATTAAGTCCGGTGCAGTGGCTTCTGCAGGTTGGGATTTCTGCGACTTTTGTGACTTCTGGCCTTGGGAAGGACGCTGATCCGTGACCTGTCCCAAGGTGGTGGAATTGGGGACAAAAAAGCCAGCGGGCAAGGACTGCTCCACCACCGGATGGCGACCCGCTTGAATCACCAGCGTGCGATCGTCGGTCATTTCCGGGCAGCAATAGCCTTGATAAACCGCCACCTCCGCCAGCCCTGCCAGCACATCCGCCGCCGCCACCGCCCGCGCCACCTGCCGAATCTCCTCCGCCTGTTCCCCCACCTGCGATCGTAGACTGACAAAAATTTCATACTCCAGGCGGCCCAGTTCTTCCTTGGCGGTGAGCAGCCGATTTTCGCACTCCTTCAGGTCGGGGGTAATGTAGCGCTCCTCATTGGTCAAGGTCTGCTTGCGGATGTAGTCCGGCGGCACTTGGTCGGCCTTGTTGCGGGAGATGCTGAGGTAATAGCCAAAGGTTTTGTTGTAGCCCACCTTGAGGGTGGAAATGCCCGTTTTTTCCCGCTCCGTCAGTTCCAGACTGGAAATCCACTGCTGATCCTGCTCCACCTGCTGGCGACGATCGTCCAGTTCCAGATTCACCCCAGGCCGAATCAGTCCCCCTTCCGTCAAGCTCAGGGGCGGCTTTTCCACCAAGTGACTGCGGAGCAATTGGGCCAATTCTTCTAAGATCGGCGGCACCGTTTGCAGGACTTGCAAGTAGGGGGATTTTGCCTGGGCTACGAGGGCCGCGAGGGCGGGCAATTTTTCCAAGGAATCCGCCAGCGCCACGAGATCGCGCGGTGTGGCTGTACCGGAACCCGCCCGTCCTGCCAGCCGCTCCAGGTCGTAAATTTGCCGCAGTAGTTTTTGGATATCCTCCCGCAGCAGGCCGTCGTCTACCAATTCCCGAATCGTGTCCTGGCGAGCCGCAATCCCCAGCCGATCGAGCAGGGGTTGCTGGAGCCAGCGGCGTAGGGCACGGGAACCCATGGGCGTAATCGTGCGATCGAGGGCCCAGAGTAAGGAGCCGTGGAAGGTGCCATCCCGCTGGGTTTGGGTAATTTCCAAATTGCGCCGGGTCGAGCCATCCAGTACCAGAAATTCCGTCAGCGTATAGGTGGCCAGCAATTGCAGGGGTACCTTTACCTGGGTTTGTCCGGCTTCCCACTGCCGTTCTGATGTGGTTTCTAAATATTCCAGCAGGCCGCCCGCTGCCCGCACCGCCAACGGTAACGTTTCGCAGCCCATGGCCTCCAGCGATCGCATCCGGAAGCGTTGCAGCAGCCGATTGCGCGCTTCTGCCTGGACGAAGCCACTCTGGGGCCGCAGGGTGTAGCAAAATTGCGGCGGCAGACAACTGGGGATTTGCTCGTTTTTTTCCCCCGGTCGCAGCAGGCCCACCAAGTCGGGGGCATTGGTGGGATAGAGCACCTCCGCCGGTTGTAGCCGTTGCAATTCGTGGGTCAGTTGTTCCAGGCCGGTGGCTTGGGTCGTGAAAAATTCTCCGGTGGAAATGTCGGCATAGGCCAAGCCCCAATGCTGATTCGCCACCACAACGGCGGCTAGGAAATTATTGCGCCGCGCATTCAGCATCCCCTCTTCCAGCAAGGTTCCCGGCGTAATCACCCGCGTCACTTCTCGCCGCACCAGCGTCCCCTGGGCCTCTGCCGGATCTTCGACCTGATCACAGACAGCGATCGCGAAGCCCTTTTCCACCAATTGGGCACAGTAGCGATCGAGGGCATGGTGGGGAATGCCAGCCAGGGGGACGCGCCCTACTTCCTTACCGCCATCCTTGCTGGTCAGCACCAGCTCCAGTTCCCGCGCGATCGTCACCGCATCCTGAAAGAAAGTCTCAAAAAAATCGCCCACCCGATACAGCAGCAATGCCTGGGGATACTGATCCTTCATGTCCGCATAATGGCGCATCATCGGCGTCAGGGAATCCCGATCGACCGATCGATGATCGGCATATTTCACCGCATGTTTGATCAACCGTTCCGGTAACCCTTGGGTGGGATCGATCGCATTCGAGGAATCAGGAGGAAGCTGGGACATAGCAAGGCAGGACAAGGATAAAAACAGGACAGAACTCAGCCAAAAACGAATCGTGACTCCCACGATCGGCATTTTCACCACTCTAGAACAATTCCACCAGCAGCCAAAACCCAGTTACCAAAAATGCCCCCTCTACCCTCCCATCCCTCTACCTTCCCACTCTTATTACTCTCCCACCCGTTCCCTAGAATTTTCTCCACTCACCCCCCGAGCAAAAACCGCGTGCGGTAGGATAGCACCTATGGGTTTACAGTTTCCGGTTGAAGCCATTACCGTGCGGCCTGCCGAAGCCAAAGATGCAGCTTGGGGCGCAGATTTACTCTTTTCTGCTGGAAAGGGGCTGTTTAGTTATGTCTTTGCTTCCACCCCAGAAAAAGCTAAAGAAACGCTCTACCAAGCATTTACTGAGCCAAACCACGCCTTTAGTTATGAATATACGCAGATTGTAGAAGTCAACGATCGGGCGGCGGGTCTGATTCTGGGTTATCCCGGCGACCTGAAGCGCAAGCTAGAGGAAAACGTTCAGGGGATCATGGCCCACCTGTTACCGATTAGCCGAGTTCCACGAATTTTGGTGAATTTGGCCGATCTCAGTCGAATTAAGCAAGAGGTCGATCTCAACGACTATTTTGTTCTGAGCCTCTGCATTGCGCCAGAATTTCGCAACCATGGCCTTGGCTCTGCCCTGCTCCAGGACACGGAATTAGAAGCCCAAGATCTCGGCTGTCAGCACATTTGTACCGATGTCACCTATCACAATCTGCGGGCTCGCAAGCTCTTTGAACGGCTGGGCTATACCATCACTTGCAGTAAAACCAGTCACCGCTTTGAGGCCATGACCGATGCGGGGGGACTCCATCGCCTAGAAAAAAATTTGGAGAAGCGATCGTAATGGGGCGTCAGATGCCGTTAGACCGGATTGTGGGAAAACCGCTGCCGTTCCAGACTCGAGTGGGGCTAAAATCCCTGGGTCTTGCTCTCTTGGCGGGGCTGTTGATGAGCTTGGCCCCTGCACCGCTGAATTACTGGCCGATCGCTTGGATCGCCTTGGCCCCGCTCTGGGTTTTGGCCGTGCAGGACCGTTGGAAGGTTGCAGCGTTATGGGGCTTGGCCTACCACGGGATTTCCCTGTTTTGGATTACGGGCTTGCATCCGTTGACTTGGTTGGGGCTGTCCTGGGGGACCAGTGTGGCGATCGTGACCGTGATCTGGCTGTTCATCACGGGCTGGGGCGTGGCGACGGTACTGGCTTGGGCTGGGGCCATGGCCTGGATGGGGCGACGGCAGTTGCCTACGGGTGTTCGAGTCTTGGCGGGAACGGCCCTCTGGTGTGCCCTGGAAACACTACGAAACTACAGTCCCCTCGATTGGACGACCTTGGCCTATACCCAGAGTCCCGGCAATCCTGTGATTCTGCACTTGGGGCAACTGGCGGGGCCGATGGCTGTTACAGCGGCGATCGTGGCCGTCAATGGGTTACTGGCCGAAGCCTGGTTAGCGGGCAAACCTCAAACGGGGATCCCTTGGCCTGCGGGCAGTTCCCTGAAAAGCTCTCTAAAAGCGCTACAAGGTATCCTAGGCAATCCCTTACCCCCCAGCCAAAACGCTAAGCTCCTGCGCGCGATCGGACTACTTCTCACGAGCCATGGGATCGGCCTCTGGCTTTACCTGCAACCCTTGAATGAAGCCCCTGCCACGGCGATCGAAGTCGGGGTGATTCAAGGCAATGTCCCCACTCGCATTAAATTATCCGCCCAGGGTATTCGCCAGGGACTGCATAACTATTCCCTGGGATATCGCCTGTTGGCGGATCAAGGGGCTCAGCTCATCGTCACGCCGGAAGCAGCGATGCCGTTTGTCTGGGCCGATCGCACCTGGGCCAAGCGCGAGCCGACGGATCTGGAACGGGTGCTGGCCGATCGGCAAGTGCCCCTCGTGCTGGGATCCTTTGGGCAACGGGGCGATCGCACGACCCAAGCAATGCTCATGCTAAATTCCCAAGGACAAATCCAGAGCCAGTACGACAAGGTGAAAGTCGTGCCCTTGGGAGAATCCTTGCCCTTTGAAGAGATACTGGGAAAATTTATCGGTCGTCTGTCACCGATTAAAAGTTATCTACTGGCTGGAGCGGCCCATCAACGGTTTGTCACGCCCTTTGGCAATGCCGCGATCGGGATTTGCTATGAGTCAGCCTTTCCAGAACTCTTTCGAGATCAGGTTCAGGGGGGAGCGCAGTTTTTAATTACAGCATCCAACCTGGATCCCTATAGTTCCGTCCTCATGGCGCAACACCAAGCCCATGATCTGATGCGGGCGATCGAGACCGATCGTTGGATGGTGCGGGCGACGAATACGGGCTACTCCGGTATCATCAATCCCCACGGTCAGGTGCTGTGGCGATCGAATTTCCACGAATTCACCCTCCACCGAGCCACGATCCACCGTCGCCAGACGCAAACCCTCTACACCCGCTGGGGCAATTGGCTCACATCTGTCCTACTGATCTTGAGTAGTATGTGGATTCTGCGGCAACTGAAATTTGGCCCGATGCCATTTAAGGCACCTAACCATTCTTAGAATTAACTTTGGTTGAATGATTATGCAATGGACATGGGCACAATGATTGAGTCACCGGGATTTGAGTCACCGGGATTTGAGTCGCCGGGATTTGAGTCACCGGGATTTGAGTCACTGGAGGTTGAATCATTGCAGCCCGATCGACTGGGACGATCGCCGATCACAATCCCAGTTCCAGTTTCAACCGTTTTCCTAGGAGGATGGCTGAGATCAGGAAAATTTCATCCCAGTCACGATCAATTCATTAGCCCGGTCACAATCAAGACAAGGGAGACTGGTTAGACAGTGGGGGGTTAGAGAGTAGCTGGTTAGATAGTGGAAACCGATTGTCCACCCAGCGATCTAAGTCTGCGATTTGAGATCGAATCAACCGATCTAATTCTTGGATCTGTTGCTCATCTTGCTGTTGTCGCCAAGAGGCCCAATCCGCCTGTAACACGTTGAAGTCCTTCGGCCATTTCCAAAGTTTCATACCCCAATCCTCCTCGCCACGATCGCGCAACTTTAGGTGTTGTTGGCAACACTGGTTGTTGGCAAACCCTACTGTTGGCAAACCCTATTGTTGGCAGGGGAAGACAGGAACTACTCAGATGGATGACTGATTTATTTCAGCGACTCGACCGAGGCGTCTTCCCAAACAATTGGAGCCCAGTGGGGAGACGAAAAGCGGGTTAAATCCATCACATTGCGTTCGATCGTGGCACAGAAGTTTTCCAGGGGCAGGTCATTGGCATCCTTGCCAAAGGGATTTTCAATTTCGAGGCCAATTTCTTCAATCCCCAGCAGTGTAAAGCTCACAATAATGACCACTGGCACTACTAACCAGCCCAAATCCTTGACCATCTGGAACGGTAACACCAGGCAGTAAATCAACAGAAGTTGCTTCAGGTGAATCGCATAGGCCAAGGGCATCGGAGTTCTCAGGATCCGTTCACAGCCGCTCAGCGCACCGACTAAATTATCGAGGTGTTCCGTCATCACATTGAGACGGTGGATATTCAGCCAGCCGCGTTGATACTGGGCTTGGAGATAAGCCCCGATCCAGAAGGTAATTTCCAGGGGAACATTATCGCTACTCCCTAGGCTCTTTGCCTGTTCCGGAGACAACAGAGAGGCCAAGGCTTGTCCCACGGGTTCTTGGCGCAGGTGCTGCTTGGTCGCGATCGCAAAGGCCGGGAGCAACCGCAATGCCATAATTTTTTCCTGGCGATCGTGTTCGTTCTGTTCCTCTATTCCCACCCAAATATGACGGGCAAGGTTGCGGGCACTAATAATGATCGTTCCCCAGCATTTTCGGCCTTCCCAAAAGCGATCGTAGGCAGTATTTGTCCGAAAAACGAGGAGTAACCCCAGAACAATGCTGGGAATCAGGCTGTCTCTCAAGGGCAGTGAGATCGGCTTAAAGTCCTGATAAATCCAGGCAACAATCAAAGCAACCAATCCACACAGCAGCGATCGGGGCAGCACCAAGGGCAATACCGACCCTCGCCATTGAAAAACCACTTGAAACCAGCGCTTGTTGGACATAAGCATTATTCAGGCGAAACAAAACGGACTCAAGGCAAATAGCTATCGCTTGTAACTAGCGCCGCACCTTTCCAGTAAAGCCAGCAGCTTTAAACTGTTCCAACTTCAATGGCTCGGGTTGACTTTCTGGCACAGAAACGCGAATCTCGAACTCACTGATTCCCGGCGGAAACTCATCGACGGATCCTAAACGGGCACGGTTGCGCAGAATCGCATCGCCATTGGCATCATAAATGCGACCGAAGACATCCGCATTGACAACCGTTTTGCCAGAGGTGTTGTTGGCTTTGCCGGTGATGATAAAGCAGTTGGCGGGGCGTGCCACTCCACCACTCGTGATAGCTCCTTCTGACTGATCCGGCGGGCAGACATGGTAGGTCAAATCGGATAGCGCCACCTGGGTTAAGGCCCAAGCACTGGGAGCAACGAAGGTTAAGAGGCCCCAAAATAGTAAGGCGCAACCCGCAATGAGCAACGATCGCAGTTTCATATATCCCCTCTCCAATGAAACCCAACGAGGTAATCTAGAAACGATGTCACAGAAAAGTGTGATGAGAGCAACAGCAAGATTCCCCATTGGGATCAAGGCTAGAACTCATCGCAATCTCTTGCAATCCGGTGTTAGCGGAGACTTCAGGCAAGTTCATCCTAAGCTTACCCTGAAACAAGAAGGATGCAGAGGCTCGATCGGGCGGCCAGACCGGGGACAAGACTGAGCTTGTCTCAGCAACCAGTCCCAGTCGGTACGGCTTACCCCCACTTCTTGTCCGCTGCGATCCATTCAATGGTTACGATTAAAAACAAAATGTTGAGAGCATTGGTGACGCCATGGGTACTGGGATAAATTTTGGAACAAATCCCCCAATCAAATTTGGGACGGATGGCTGGCGCGGCATTATTGCTGACGATTTCACCTTCAGCAATGTCTGTAAAGTGACCCGTGCGATCGCAATCTATTTGGAAAAGGCTTACTCGAAGGATCGCCCTGTTCTGGTTTGCTACGATCCCCGGTTTTTGGCCGATCAGTTTGCCTACACTTCGGCAAATGTACTGGCGGATCTAGGCTGGACGGTGAAGATTGTCGATCGCGATTGCCCGACGCCGGTCATTGCCTACAACGCCAAGCACCTCAACTCGGCGGGAGCCTTGATGTTTACCGCCAGCCATAACCCAGCACCCTACTGCGGTATCAAGTACATCCCCGACTACGCAGGCCCCGCAACAACGGACATTACCGACACGATCGTGGCCGCGTTAGATACCGCCTCCGATGCACCCCCCACGGGCAAAAATAGCGGCCAAATTTCCACCTTTGACCCCAAACCGGATTACCTCACCTTCCTCTACTCGATTCTTGACGTAGAGCGGATCCGTAGTGCCAAGCTGAAGGTGAAGTACGATGCCCTCTACTCCACCTCGCGGGGCTATTTGGATGAAGTTCTGCAACACTGCGGCTGTGATGTGGAGTCCTTCCATACCCATCGCGATGTGCTATTCGGGGGCGGCATGCCGGAACCCAAGCCGGAATTGCTGGGCGAACTCATAGCCGCCGTCAAGCAAGACCAAGCGGACTTAGGTTTAGCGACGGATGGTGACAGCGATCGCTTTGGTGTGATTGACGAGCAGGGCAATTACCTAACGCCGAATACGATTTTGCTGCTGCTGGCTCGCCACTTGATGAAAAACAAGGGCAAAAAAGGCGCGATCGTGCGAACCGTCGCCACCACCCACCTCTTGGATAACTTAGCCAACAAGTACGGTTTGGAATTGATCGAAACCGCAGTGGGCTTTAAGTATGTGGGGCAACAAATGCGGGAAACCACCGTGCTGATCGGTGGGGAAGAGTCCGGCGGGCTGAGTGTGATCGGCCACATTCCTGAAAAGGATGGCATTCTGGCGGACATGTTGGTGGCGGAAGCGATCGCCTACGAAGGCAAAGCCCTTAGCCAACTGGTGGCCGAAGCGATCGCCGATGCCGATGGCCCCTTGTACAACAACCGTCTGGATCTACACTTGACCAACGAGCACAAGGAAGCGGTGCTGAAAGCCTTTACGGCCAATCCTCCCAGCGAAGTGGCTGGCGTTGCGGTGAAGGAAGTTGGTCGTAAAGATGGCATCAAGCTTTACCTCTCCGAAGGAAGCTGGGTGCTGTTGCGTCCCTCCGGTACTGAGCCGCTGATTCGGGTGTATCTGGAAACCAACAGTGCCGAGAAGCTGACGCAAATGGGCCAATTTATGGAAAATCTGATCCATCAGATCCAGCCCTAGCCCAATGCTGGGGACACCCAATTCTTAGCAGATCTAGGCGGGGTAAAGCTGGTAAACCACTATCGGTAAAACGTTATCGGTAAACCACTATCGGTAAAACGCTAGTAAACCACTAGTAAACCATTGTCGCCGAACCGACCCATCCCCTAGGATACGAGGGACGATCGATCTGATCGTCCCTTTGCTGTGATGACGATTTTGCCCAATAACTGTTGCCGTTTTTTATGGTCAGAGGAAATCGATGAAACCCACCATGCGACAAACTATAACTGCACTCCTCAGCACGATCGTGGCCCTCTGGACGATCGTCATCGCAGTCATTGCCATGCAAAATGCCGAGCCCGTTTCCCTCAAGTTTTTGGGTTTGGAATCGATCCCCATGCCCTTTGGGTTTGTCTTTGCACTCATGGTCGCGATCGGCATGGTGGGCACTGCACTGCTCTGGCCTTGGTGGACCAGTGGGCCATGGCTGCCAAAGGCCTGGAATACTAGCAAAAAATCTCGTCGGTCTCCCTAAGTTCCAGTGCCATCAGTTCCAGAGGGGCGATCGGCTATTGGACTATTTCAAACCCGGCACCTAACTGGAGTTTGGACTAACAAAATGAGAAAAGGGCAGTCCTAAAACACCGGGGCTGCCGTAAGGTCAATGATGATGTATTGCATTGACCTTATGATCTTCGAACAACTGAGCCAATTTCGTCAAAGTT